>CANNUR010000056.1 GCA_947523045.1 uncultured Prosthecobacter sp. | reverse complement strand
CGGCGAGGCCAGCCGTAGCGAGACGACCCTCACTCCCCCGGCGCAACCCTGAGCCAGGCCAGCGGCTCCGGCTGGGTGGGGCTGAGCGCGGGCGGCGCCACGCTGCTCGGGGTGCTTGCCGGCAGCGCCAGTTACATCGCCGCGCCGGCGGCGGTGCGGCTGTCCCTGCCTGACGCCAACCCGACCTATTCCCTCACCGCCGCCCTGGCGATCACCTTCCCCTTCAACATCACCGTCGGCATCCCGCTCTTCTTCAAACTCGCCAAAATCCTGCAACCCTGATCCGCCATGAACCTGCATCCCATGACCCTGCTCACCATCATCTGCGAAGCCGTGCTGGAAGACCGCGTTGTCGAGGTGCTGCGCGACTGCGGCGCCCACGGGCACACGGCCTTCGACGTGCGCGGCAGCGGCCATCAGGGCGAGCGCAGCGCCGACCTCGTCGAAAGCGGCAACGTCCAGATCGAGGCCATCGTGCGGCCCGCCGTCGCGGAGACGGCGCTAGCGCGCCTGCAGGCCGAGTTCTTCCAGGACTACGCCATGGTCGCCTACGCCAGCGAGGTGCGCGTCCTGCGCCCGGACAAATTTTAGCCGCCCCCCCAGAAAGGGTCACCCATGCATGGACTGCGCCCCCCTTATCCCTTACTACTTATCCCTTTTCCCTCATCCATCCCTTCCAACGCAGCATCAACACGCCGTGAGGTGTCGCCGGGGCTGCCGGTGCGGCGCGACACGGCGCGGTAGGCGAGCGGCACGACGAGCAGGGTGAACACCGCGGAGAGGGCGACGCCGTAGAGGATGACGACGCCGACGACGAGGCGGGTTTCCGCGCCGGCGCCGGTGCCAAAGACGAGCGGCAGGGAGCCCATGACCGTCGTCAGGGTGGTCATCAGCACGGGGCGCAGGCGCAGCACCGAGGCCTCGACAATGGCCTCGTCGTAGGCCATGCCCTCGTCGCGCAGCTGGTTGATGAATTCGACGATGAGAATGCCGTTTTTGGCGGCGAGACCGACCAGCATGATCAGGCCGACCTGGCTGAACAGGCTCTGGTTCTGGTCGGTCAGCAGCAGGCCGAGCAGGCCGCCGCCGATGGCGACCGGCACGGTGAGCATGATGGTGAAGGGATGCACGAAACTTTCGAACTGGGCGGCCAGCACGAGGAAGACGACGAGGATGGCGAGGCCGAAGACAAAGAGCACGCTGCCGCTGGTCTCGCGCAGCTTGAGGGCGTCGCCCTTGTAGCCGATGACCGCGTCCGGAGGCAGGTGCTCGCGCACGAGGTTTTCCATGAAGGCGACCGCCTCCGACAGGCTGTAGCCGGGGGCGAGCCCGGCGTCGAAGGTGATGGCGCGCAGGCGGTTGTAGCGGTTGAGCGCGCCGGAGTCGGCAAATTCCGTGAGGCTGACCAGGTTGGCGAGCGGGATCAGCTCGCCGGTGGTCTCGGAGCGGACGTAGATGCCCTGCAGGTCGCCGGGCAGGCGCTTGCCCTCGTAATCACCCTCGAGGATGACGTCGTACTCCTCGCCATTGTCGACGAAGGTGGTGACGCGGCGGAAGCCGAGCAGGCTTTCCAGGGTGCGGCCGATGTTGGCGATGGAGACGCCGAGGTCGGCGGCGCGGGCGCGGTCGATGGCGACCTCGAGCTGGGGTTTGGTTTCCTTGTAGTCGTAGTCGAGGCCGACGAGGTTCGGGTTGGCGGCGGCCTTTTCGAGCAGGATGTCGCGCCAGCGCGCCAGCTCCTCGTAGGTGGGGCCGCCGATGACGAACTGCAGCGGCTTGCTGAGGCCGCGGCTGAGGCCCTGGCGCATGATGACGAAGTTTTGCACGCCGTGCAGGTCGGCGACCTTGGCGCGCACCTCCTCCATGATCTCCCAGGCCGAGCGGCGGGTGCCGTGGTCGTTGAGGTTGATGATGGTGATGACCTCGTTGAAGTCGGCGTTGTTGCCGAACGACCGCGGCGCGCGCACCAGCAGGCGCTGGGCCTCGCCGCTGTCGACGAGGTACATCAGGCGTTTCTCCAGTTCGGCGAAGACCTCCATGCTGTAGCCGTAGGAGGCGCCCTGGGGCGCGGAGGACACCACGAAGAAGGAGCCGCGGTCCTCGCGCGGGGTGAATTCCGAAGGCACCGCGCGCAGCAGCCAGTAGCTGAGCGCGGCGCTACCGACGACGGCGAGGAAGGCGGGCAGCGTGTAGCCGAGCGTGGCGGTGAGCAGGCGGCGGTAGCCGTTCTGCAGCAGGCGGAACAGAGCGTCGACCGCGCGCGTCAGCAGGTTGCCGCGGCCGGCCGGGCGCAGCAGCTTCGAGGCGATCATCGGGCAGAGGGTGAGGGCGACGAAGCTGGAGAAGCTGACGGAAACCGCGAGGGTGACCGAGAATTCGGCGAACAGCTTGCCGGCATCGCCCTCGAGGAAGCTGATCGGGACAAAGACCGCCACCAGCACCAGGGTGGTGGCGACCACGGCGAAGCCGACCTGGCGGGCACCGAGGTAGGAGGCGACGAGCGGCGTCTCGCCGTCCTCAATGCGGCGGTGGATGTTTTCCAGCACGACGATGGCGTCATCGACGACCAGGCCGATGGCGAGCACGATGGCGAGCAGGGTGAGGACGTTGACCGAGAAGCCGAGGAAGTACAGGACGATGCAGGTGGCGACCACCGAGACCGGCACGGCGACCGCGGGCACGAGGGTGGCGCGGGCGGTGCCGAGGAAGAGGTAGATGACCAGAACGACGAGCAGAACGGCGATGACGAGGGTGCTGAAGACCTCGGCGAGCGAGGCCTCAATGAACTGCGAGGTGTCGTAGCTTTGCTCGAGCTTGATGCCCTCGGGCAGAACCGGTGCCAGCCGCAGGGCCTCGGCCTTGGCGGCGCGGGCGACATCGAGCGTGTTGGCGCGCGACTGCTTGACGATGCCAAGGGCCACCATCGGCACGCCGTTGCCGTGGAAGCGGCGACGGGCATCCTCGGCACCGAGCTCGACGCGCGCCACCTCGCCCAGGCGGACCTGGTAGCCGTCGTCGCCGCGCTTGAGCACCAGGCTGCGAAACTCCTCGACCGTGGTGAACTCGCGGCGCAGGCGGACGGTGATCGTGCGGTCGCGCGCCTGCACGGCACCGGCCGGCAGCTCGACGTTCTGGCGGCGCAGGGCGTCCTCGACATCAACCACGGTCAAGCCGCGGGCCACCAGTGCCTCGCGGTCGATCCACAGGCGCATGGCGAAGCGGGTGGCGCCGCTCAGGCGCACGCGCGCCACGCCGGGCAGCTGCGAAAAGCGGTCGACAAGGTAGCGCTCGGCGTAGTCGGCCAGCTCGACCGGCGACAGGTCGGGGCTGGTGAGGTTGAGCCACATGAGCACCTCGGTGACGGCGTCCTGCTTGGTGATCTCCGGGGGCCGCACCTCGTCGGGCAGGTCGTCGAGCAGGCTCGACACCGCCTCGCGCACGTCGCTGGCGGCATTGTCGATGTCGCGGTCGAGCGAGAACTCGACGGTGATCTGCGACTGGCCGTCGGTGCTGATCGAATCGATGTTCTCGATGCCCTCGACGCCGCTGATGCGGTCCTCGATGAGCTGGGTGACGCGGCGCTCAACGACGGCGGCGGCGGCACCGGGATAGACGGTCTCAATCGAGATGATCGGCGGCTCGATGTCGGGATACTCGCGCACCTGCATGCGCGTGTAGGCGACGAGGCCAAAGGCCATCAGCAGCAGGTTGGCCACCGTGGCGAGCACGGGCCGGCGGATGGAGACGTCGGACAGGAACATGCGCTCAGTTCGTCCGCGGATTGTAGGCCGGTGCCGCCGCGCGGAAGCGACCGGTGATCACGACCGGGCTGCCGTCGGCCAGGCCCATGTAGCCATCGGTGACCACGGTTTCGCCCGCCTTCAAACCGGCGGTGATTTCGACGTAGCCGGGCTTGCGCAGGCCGGTCTCGACGGCACGGCGTTCGACGCGTTGGGCGCCCTCCTTGCCGGTGACGACAAAGACATAGACCTGCCGGTACACCGGTGCCAGCGCGCGTTCCGGCACCGCCGGAGCGCGGCGCGGGGCGCGGCTGAGGGTCGCGGTGAGCAGCATGCCGGGCCGCAGGGCGTGGTCGGCATTGTCGATGTCGGCACGGACGACGACAGCGCGCGTGGCGGGATCGACGCGCGAACTGACCTGGGCGACACGCGCCTCAAAGACGCGGCCCGGGTAGGCGGCGCTGCGGGCCTGCACCGCGCGGCCGATCTCGAGTTCGGCGATGAAGACCTCGGGCACGGCGAAGTCGAGTCGCACGCGGTCGATCTGATCGAGGGTGGCGATGACCGTGCCCGGCGAGATGAGGGTGCCGGCGCTGATATTGCGCAGGCCGAGCACGCCGCGGAAGGGCGCGGTGATGAGGCGGTCGGCGAGGCGGGCCTCAACTTCTTGAATCTGGCGGTGGGCAACTTCGGCGAGCGTCTCGCGTTCCTCGACGAGGACCGACGACACCGCGCCGTCGGCAGCGAGCTGGCGCAGGCGGGCGAGTTCGCGTTCGTGTTCGGCGAGCTGGGCGCGCGCGGCGGCCAGGCGGGCCTCGTCCTCGGCCGAGGACAGCTTGACCAGCGGCTGGCCCTTTTCGACGCTCTGACCGTCGGTGAACTCGATCTTTTCGACGACCTCGGTGACGCGGGCGGAGACATCGATCGATTCGAAGGAACGCACCGTGCCGACGACCTCGACCTGCTCGACAAAATCATCCTCCTTGACCTCGTGGACAACGACGCGGCCGACGGCCACCGCGGCGCGCTTTTCGGCGCCGGCTGTGCGACTGTCGAGCGATCGGCGCAGGAACAGACCGGCGGCCGCCAGTACGGCGAGCACCAAGGCCGCGGCCAGGAGTTGTTTCAATGCCTTCATGCGTTCCACTGCCCCGCCATCCACGCCATGTCAAAGGTGGGGCCGGACAGTACGCGCGTGAAGTCAAGAATCTTCATGACAGATGCAAGTCCGGGCATGCCGGGGGCCTTGCCGGGCGCGCGGCCACCCTGCACAATGAAAGCCTCTACTGTCATGCCTGCCTCAACCCGACCTGTCCGAACCGTCCAACTCATCGCCAGCGGCGACCTGCGCCTGGCCGCCAACCAGACCTGCTGGCCCGCCCAGAAGGCGATGGAGGACGCGCTCGCCAAGGCGCTCAAGGCAGAGGGCTGGGAGATCCGCCGCGCGCATCCCTACGACGCGAAGAAAAAACACGGCTTCATCGCCAGCCAGCGCGAGGGCATGGAGGTCTTCCGCGGCATCGATCCCGAGGCACCGCTCGTCGTTGCCGAGGCGGTCTGGCAGTACTCCCACCACGTGCTCGCCGGCCTGACCACCCACCGCGGTCCCATCCTCACCGTCGCCAACTGGAGCGGCCAGTGGCCGGGACTGGTCGGCCTGCTCAACCTCAACGCCTCGCTCACCAAGGCCGGCGTCCAGTATTCGACGCTGTGGAGCGAGACCTTCACCGATGCCTTCTTCAAAAACGGCCTGCGCGAGTGGCTCAGCACCGGCCGCGTCCGCCATGATCAGTCGCACGTGCGCGACCTCGATCTCGTGCGCCTGCCCGCCGAGGACGAGCGGCTCGGGCGCGACTTCGGCCGGCGCTTCCGAGCGGCCAAGGCCATCCTTGGCGTCTTTGACGAGGGCTGCATGGGCATGTTCAACGCCATCGTGCCCGACCACCTGCTGCACCCCACCGGCTGCTTCAAGGAGCGGCTGAGCCAATCGACCCTGTATGCCGCCATGCGCGAGGTGAGCGACGACGATGCGCGCGCGGTTTATGCCTGGTACCGCAGGAAGGGCCTGCACTTCGAGCTCGGCCAGGATGAGGCGGCGGAGCTGACCGAGACCCAGGTGCTGGAGCAATGCAAGATGTACCTCGCCGCCGTGCGTCTCGCCGATGCGTTCGGTTGCGATGCCATCGGCATCCAGTACCAGCAGGGCCTGAAGGATCTGACGCCGGCGAGCGACCTCGTCGAGGGCACGCTCAACAATGCCGACCGGCCACCAGTGCGCAGCGCCGACGGCCGGCGCGTGCTGTTCGAGGGCGAGGCCCTGCCACACTTCAACGAGGTCGACGAATGCGCCGGCCTCGACGGCCTGGTGACCTACCGGCTCTGGCGTGAGCTCGGTTTCGCCCCGGAGAACACCCTGCACGACCTGCGCTGGGGCAAAACCTTCGGCAAGGACTTCGTCTGGGTGCTGCTGATCAGCGGTGCCGCGCCGCCCGCGCACTTTGTCGGCGGCTGGAAGGGCGCAAGCAGCGAGCGCCAGCCGTCGATGTACTTCCGCCTCGGCGGCGGCACGCTCAAGGGCGTCAGCAAACCCGGCCATCTGGTCTGGAGCCGTGTCTTCGTCATGGACGGCGTGCTGTGCTGCGACATCGGCGTCGCCGAAGCCCTGCGCCTGCCCGAGAAGGAGACCGAGGCGCGCTGGCGCGAGACCACCCCGCAGTGGCCGATCCTGCACGCCGTGCTCAAGGGCGTGACGCGCGACCAGATGATGGCGCGCCACAAGTCGAACCACATCCAGGTGGTGTACTGCCCCAACGAAAAGCAGGCGCACCGCGCCGCGCGCATCAAGGCCGCAGCGATGGCGGAACTCGGCCTGCGCGTCAGCCTGTGCGGCGATGTTCGGCTGGAGTGACTTTTTCTGCGTCTGCCTTGAAGGAAGGCGCCGGTCCCGACAGTTATGCCGCTGCATGAGCCGTCTCCTGTCCGTCCTGCTCGTCTGCGCCCTCGCCGCCCAGGCTTCGGAACCCGCCGCAACGCCGCCACCCAAGGCCCCGGCCAAGGCGGCGCCGAAGCCCGTGGTGATCCCACCCGACCTCAACGGCCATCGCACAATCATCGCACCGCCGGTGCAGCCATCGCCGGTTCGGGTCGCCATTTTTGAAGGCACGGGTGCGCCAGAGAGCGGCATCGCCAACGTCTGCGCCCGCGTCGAGGGGCTGACCGGGGCGACCCTCGACCGCCTCAAGCCCGAGCAGATCGCCGCCGGCGCGCTGGAAGGTTATGACGTCGTCATCTTCTCGGGCGGCAGCGGCAGCGCCCAGGCCAAGAGCCTCGGCGATGCCGGCCGTGCGCGCGTGCGCGAGTTTGTCCGCAACGGCGGCGGTTACGTCGGCATCTGCGCCGGCGCCTACCTGGCCTGCTCGAACTTTTCCTGGGGCCTGGGCATCCTCAATGCCTCGACCGTGTCCAGCAAGTGGATGCGCGGCAGCGGCTTTGTCGAGATGGAGGTGACGGTCGACGGCAAACCCATCCTCGGCCGCGTCGACGGCACCTTCCTCGTCCGCTACAACAACGGCCCCATCCTCAAGCCCGGCGACCGCGCCGACCTGCCGGCTTACAAACCGCTCGCCCTGTTCCGCACCGAGGTGGCCAAGAACGGCACGCCCGTCGGTGTCATGGTCCACTCGCCCGCCCAGGCTGTCGCCTCCTTCGGCCGCGGCCGCGTCTTTGTCTCCAGCCCGCACCCGGAAAACACCCCGGGTCTCGAGCACCTCATCCCGCGCGGCATCCTCTGGGCCGCCGGCAAGCTTCCGGAAGCAGCCAGCACCGCCGCCGCCCCGTGAAAGCCTTGCCGCTGCTCGCCCTGCTCATCGGGGCGCTGCCCGCCGGTCGCGCTCAGGAACCGACCTCCGAACCCCGGTTCGGCCAGCGCCGCTTCATCGAGTACCAGCCGGGCGAGTTGCCAATCATCCTGGCCGCCCCGCACGGCGGTCGCGAAAAACCCGTCGACCTGCCCGACCGGCGCGAGGGCGTGCTGACCATGGATGCCAACACCCAGGAGCTGGCACGGGCCGTCGCTGCCGCCGTTGCCGCGCGCCGCGGCGCCCGCCCGCATGTGGTGATCTGCCACCTGCACCGCGCCAAGCTCGACGCCAACCGCGAGCTCACCGAAGCCGCCCAAGGCAGCGCCGCCGCCGAGCAGGCCTGGCACGAACACCACGGCTTCATCGAGCAGGCCTGCCGCGAAGCCGTCGACCGCCACGGCTGGGCCTTCCTCATCGATCTGCATGGCCACAGCCATCCGCAGGCTCAGGTCGAACTCGGCTGGCTGCACGACGCCGCCGACCTCGCCCAACCCGAGGCAGTGCTCAACGCGACGGCCTTCGCCGCCCGCGGCAGCGCCGAGCTGCTGGCACGACGCTCCTCCCTGCCCTACAGCGAGTTCCTGCGTGGACCGTCCAGCCTCGGCGCCCTCCTGGAAAACGAGGGTTTTCCCACCACCCCGAGCCCGCGCCTGCCGGTGCCGACCCTGCCCTACTTCCGCGGCGGCTACACCCTGGCGCGTCACTGCGACGCCGCGCGCGGCGTGGCCGGCGTGCAAATCGAGGCGAACCGGCCGCGCCTGCGCGACACCGAGGCCAACCGCCAGCGTTTCGCTGAAGCACTGGCGGCCGCGTTGAGCACCTTCCTGCCCGTTGACCCGACCGCGGAAACTCGGGCCAGGCCAGCGAGAGTTCAAAAATAAAGCTTTCATTTTAGGTAAATACCTGTGAGTCTTTGCGGAATTCGCGGAGCCTCATGCAACCTTCCCGCTTTTCCCTCTGCCCGTCGGTCTGCATCCGCCCCCGCAGCCTCTGTGCGGGCCTGTGGCTCGGTTGCTTGGCCACCTGCACGGCTGCCCCCAGTGTCTGGGATGGCGGCGCCAGCGGACTGGGTACCTCTTGGAACAGTGCTGCCAACTGGCAGGGCGATGCACTGCCGGCCCAGGCGGCGGGTACCGAACTGTACTTCGCCAGTCGCAACGGCAGCACCCCCCTGCTCGGCCAGATGAGCTTGGGCAGCAATCGGACGGCCGGGCGCATCACCTTTGACGGGGCGCTCGACGGGTTGCCGGAGATTCTTCATGTGGATGCCAACGGCAGTGGCGGCATTCTTGCGCGCACCCTGACCCTGCACGCCGGCCTGACCCTCGTGAACACCCCGACCCAGATCGTTTTCCGCGGTGCCAACGGAGGCCTGACCTTGGCTCTGGGAGCCGACAATCGTTTCGAAACCTCGGCCGGTGCCCTGCTGCACCTGCAAATCCCGATCACGGGCGTCCACGGCCTCAGCCTCGACGGCGCCGGCAGCGTGCGGCTGGATGCCGCCAGCAGCTACAGTGGCGGCACCACGGTCCAGGCGGGCACGCTGCTGCTCGGCAACCATGTGGGATCGGCCACCGGCACGGGGTTTTTCCATCTGACCGCGAGTGCCACCCTTGGCGGCAGTGGCCGACTGGCCCCCGCCGGCAACGCGACGCTGACCCTGGCCGGCACCCTCGCCCCCGGTCTGCCCGGCGAAAACGGCGGGCTCGGCACGCTGACCCTGGCACCTGATCTCGGCGACGCCGTCTTCACTGTCGACGCCGACCTCAGCTTCGAGTTGGGCCTGGGTGGCAGCAGCGACCGTCTGGTGTTTGCCTCGGCCGGAGCAGGCCGGCTCGATCTCTCGGCCTTGACGCCCGGTAGCCTGCGGCTGGGCTGGGCGGCAGGGGCGACCCCGGCCCTGGGCTTGGTCTTTGACCTGCTCGACTGGTCGGCTGTCTCCGGCGCTGGCATCGCCGGGCTGCATTCGAGCCTGCTCGACCTGCCGACCGACGGCTTTGCCCCAGGCTGGCAGTGGGATGTCTCGGCGTTCAGCAGCAGCGGCAGCCTCACGATCGTGCCGGAGCCTTCGCGACCCGCCCTGGTGCTTCTGGCGGCCCTAGGGGCGTTGCGTCGGCGACGTTTCCCAGCCGGGACTGGCAACCCAACGCCGGCGCTCGGCACCGCCGCTGTCGGTCAGGCGGACCTCGCCGTCGTGGCTGGCACTGATCAGCAGGGTGCCGGCCGGCTGCGGGCGCAGCAGCAGGGTCGTGAGACGGTCGCCATGGGCCGTGAGTGGACCCGTGACTTTGCGGGTTTTCAGGTCGAGGCGCCGCAGGCCGCCATCGGCCGTGGCGGCGACGGCGTTGCCGGCGTCGAGAAAGCCGAGCGCCAGCGCCTCGGAACGGCCGGCCGGGCGCAGGCTGCCGTCCTTTTTCGCCGCGCCGTTGACCTCCCAGCGGCGCAGTTCGCCATCGCTGCCGCCAGAGATCAGCTCGCGACTGTCCGGGCTGAAGGCGACGCTGAGCACGGGCACGCTGTGACCGGTGAAGGTGCCCTCGACCGAGCCGGTGGCGGTGGCGAGCACCTTCGCCGTGCGGTCGCGACTGGCGGTGGCGACGTGTTGGCCATCGGGACTGACCGCCAGGGCCAGCACCCAGTCGGCATGGGCCTCGACGTCCCAGAGCGGCCGGCCCTCGGGCAGGGCAAAGCCGCGCACCCGGTTGTCGGCACCGCCGGTGATCAAAAACTTGCCGTCGGGCGTGGTCACCGCACAGAGGGCGCAGTCGCGCAGGCTGGCCAGACGGCGGCGTTCACCCGCCTTGCCGAGATCGACCAGCCAAACCTCGCCGGAGCGGCCGGGCGAGCCGCCGGCCACGGCCAGCAGCGGACCGCCGGCGACAAAACTCAGCCCCAGAATGCGCTCGGGCAGGTCGCCGATGCGGGCGCGCAGCTTGCCGTCCTCGGGATTCCAGGCCAGCACCTCGTGATAGCCACTGGTGACCAGCACCTTGCCGTCGCCATTGAGCGCCAGCGCCGTCACCGGCAGCGGCCGCGGGTAGCGCTCGTGCGACGGCTCACGCGGGGCCTGCTCGACCAGCCCGGCCAGCGGCGTGCGCCGGTCCGGGACGTCGAAAACGGCCCCCTCGGCGATCCAGGTGCGCAGCAGCTCGATCTGCGCCGCCGGCAGCGGATCGGCCTTCTTCGGCATGCGATCGTCCTCCTCGTGGGTGAGGATGAGGCGCATCAGTTCGCCCTCGTCCGGCTTGCCAGCGATCAGGGGCGGCTCACCGCTGTCGCCCGGGCGCAGCAACTGCTCGACCGTGTCCAGGCGGTACGACCCCTTGGCCTTCTCGGCGCGGTGGCATTCCAGGCACTGATCGGCGAGGACCGGCACGATCTGACGGGCAAAGGACACCGGCGCGGCGGCGGCGGGCAGGACGAGGGCAAACAACAGGCAGGCGACGGCTTTCACGGAAGGGGAAATCTACGCGCACCGTGGCGGTATTTCCATCGCCCGGGATCAAAAAGCCCCGGCGAGGGCGTCGCTCACCGCCGCCTCGAAGGGGCGCGAGCCGTCGCCCCCGAGCCGTTCGTCGAGCGCCTCCAGGCGCTGGATGAGGTCGGCCACCTGGCGGCGTGGAAGCAGGCCGCCGGCCGCCGCACAGAAATGGGTGCGGCAGCCGAAGGGCCGGAACTCATAGATCGTGCAGCGCTGGTCGGCGCCGAGCGCCGGGCAGGCGCCGTCCGGGTGCGGCTTGAGCTGCTTGCGGCCGGCGGCGCGCACGCCCTTGGCGGCGAGCAGGGCCTCGCCGCGGGTCAAGACGGGGGCGCGGCCGGTCAGGCGGAAGTGGCAGCAGCCGGCCAGCGAGCGGCAATCGCGCTCGGCCGGTCGCGCGGCGAGATCCCGGTAAATGTCGCGCACCTCGGCGAGGGCGTCAGCGAGACCGGGGGGCGACTGCCTGCGGGACACGGGAGGGGAAGGCTGGAGCGGGTAGTGGGAATCGAACCCACATGGCCAGCGTGGAAGGCTGGAACTTTACCATTAAGCTATACCCGCGGACTGCTGAGGACCAGTCATCAATTTAAGCCCGGCCAGCGCCGGGCGCAACGGCAGATTTTGCCCGCCGCAGGGCTGTGCGCCGGAAAAATTCGCCTCCCTCACCCGAAAAAAACCCCGTCAAAATCTGCAAAAGGAATTGACGACGAAGCGGAAATTGGGTTGAACGGAGGCGTCGCCACACGAAGCGTTTCCCTGCCTGCCGTCCCGTTCCTGCAGACGCGGCCCTGAGTTTGGCAAAAAAGTTGCTTCAAAAAACGGAAGAAAAATCTCAAACCTGTGTCAGACTGCCGCCCCCCTTTTTCTCGGGGACGCTAGAAGAACCGCCAAACTGCATCGTACCACTCACCGCAAATGTCAAACATGGAACTCGACGGAGGCATCAAGATCTACCTGCGTGAGATCGGCAAGACGGACTTGCTGACTCCCGAGCAGGAGGTCGATCTCGCCGAGCGCATCAAGCGCGGCGACCCCGAGGCGCGCTCCCACATGATCCGCGCCAACCTGCGCCTCGTCGTCAAGATCGCCCAGGATTACGCCAACTACGGACTGCCGCTTCTCGACCTCATTTCCGAGGGCAACATCGGCCTGATGAAGGCCGTCGAACGCTTCGACCCCAACAAGGGCGGCAAGCTCTCCACCTACGCCGCCTGGTGGATCAAGCAGTCGATCAAGCGCGCCCTCGCCAACCAGTCGAAGACAATTCGTCTGCCCGTCCACATGGTGGACAAGATCAGCAAGATGCGCCGTGTCGCCATGGCGATGTCCGAAGAACTCGGCCGCGAGCCGACCGACGACGAGCTGTCCGAGGAAATCGGCATCGACCGCGCCAAGCTCAGCCAGCTCAAGGTCGCCTCGATGCGCCCGGCCTCGCTCGACGCGCCGATCAGCGACGACGACAGCACCGAGTTCGGTGAAATCGTCGGCGACGAAAACGCCCAGACGCCCTTCGACCTGCTCAGCCACAAGAACATGCACAGCCAGCTCGACGGCTTGCTGACGGTTCTCGACGAGCGCGAACGCAAGATCATCGACGCCCGCTTCGGCCTCGCCGGCCAGAAGCCGCGCACGCTGGAGGAGGTCGGCCAGGAGTTCGGCGTCACCCGCGAGCGCATCCGCCAGCTGCAGAACATCGCCCTGCGCAAGCTGCGCCGCGCCCTGCAGAAAAAGGAGGACCCGATCCCCAAGGCCCTGCGCAACGCCGGCGCCAAGAAAAAGAAGAAGGCGTCGGCCGACGACAAGAAGTGAGCTTCAGGGCGGACCCTCGGGTCCGCCTTTTTGCTGTCGAGCCCACTCCTCCGGGGTGTTCAGATTGTCGAGCCCGGCCTGCGCGGGGGCCGGTCGCACCACCAGCGCCCCCTGCGCCGCACCATCCCCCAGCAGCTTCTGCAGGCCGAGCCGGCGCTCCGCCAGGGCCTGCTGCAACAGCGGCCGCAAGGCCGGCCCATAGATTGCCGCCAGCGGCTCCAAGCCCTGTGCCGAGCGCCAGCACAAGCTGCGCTCGGGCGCGGCCTGCGCGCGCCAGTCGGCCAGCAAGACGGCCGGTTCCAAGCGCGGCAGGTCCACCGCCAGCACCAGCAGGGGCAAGTCCCCGAGGGCGCGGGTGATCGCGCCGAGCGGGCCGTCATCGCTGCCCGGCGGATCGAAGGCCCACTCGCAGTCCGGCACCGGCGCCTCCGTGTGCAGGCCCTGGGCTTCGCGGCAGGCCACGAGCAGGCGTGCCGGCCCGAGCGCGGCCAGCTTGGCGAGCTGCAGGCGCCACAGCGGTTGCCCCTGCCAGACCAGCCGGGCCTTGTCCGTGCCCATGCGCTCGGAACGACCTCCGGCAAGCAGCAGGGCGGCAAAGGGGGCGGCGGTCACGGCGCCAGCAAAGACCGGTCGCCGCCACCGGCAAGTACGGAATGCCGACTGGAAACCAGTGCAAACCGGGTTATGGGTGCGCCATGGCAAGGACCGCACTTCCCCCGCGCTGGTGGCTCACACCGCTGCTGTACGCCGTCGCCGCCCTGGCCGCCGGCGTCGCCGTGCTTGTCTTCAGCGCCACGGCACGTGAAGTCGTGGGTCGCGCCTTCTCCATGCTGGTCGGCGCGCTCGCCACGCCCTTCATCCTGGAAACCGCCACGGCGATCGCCGGCCTGGTGATCGTCATCACGATCAACCAGTGGCGGCTCAACCGCGAGGGCGACGGCTGGGTGTACCTCGCCAAAACCGAACCCGATGCCGACCGCGTCGCCGCCGGTGCTGACCCCGCCAGCGCGCGCCTGGAGGCGGTCGTTCTGCCCGAGGCCCCCGATGCCGCCGTCGATTTCGAAGGCCGCTTGGCCATGGCCGAAGGCTACCTCGAACTCGGCCTGGCACGCGAGGCGCTCGATCACCTCGACCGGCTCGACGCGCAGGAACAAACCCATGAGCGCGTCCTGCGCGCGCGCGCGGCCGCCCTGGCCAAACTCGGTTGAACCACCTGCCGCGCCATGAGCCGCTATCGCATCGTGCGCTGGCTCTTCCCGCGCCTGCTGGCGATCGTTTACGCCATCACCTTCGCCTCCTGGGCCTGGCAGTGGCAGGGCCTGTTCGGTGAGGCCGGCCTGCTGCCGGTGCGCGAGTGGGCAGAAAACCTGCGCAGTCTTGAGGCCGAGCGCGGCGTGTCGCTTTGGACAGCCTATCCAAGCCTGCTGCGCTGGACCACCCTCGACGGCCGCCTGCTGTGCTGGATCGGCCTCGGCCTGGCCCTGCTGATCTTTGCCGGCCGCCTGCAGGGGCCGCTGCTGCTCGCACTCTGGGTCATCCACCTGTCCATCGTCACCGCCGCCGAACCCTTCAGCGGTTTCCAA
>CANNUR010000055.1 GCA_947523045.1 uncultured Prosthecobacter sp. | reverse complement strand
AACCAGGCCATCGAGGACCTGCTTGCCGCGGGGCTGCTCGGCGACAACATCCTGGGCTCCGGTTTCAGCTTCCGCCTGAAGACCCTCAAGGGCGCCGGTGCCTACATCTGCGGCGAGGAAACCGCCCTGCTCGCCAGCATCGAGGGCCAGCGTCCGGAGGTGCGCACGCGCCCGCCCTTCCCGGTGCAGGAGGGCCTGTTCCGCAAGCCGACGATCGTCAACAATGTCGAGACCTTCGCCAACCTGCACGCCATCCTGACGCTCGGCGGCAAGGGCTACGCCGCGATTGGCACGCCGCAGTCCACGGGCCCGAAGCTGCTTTCACTCGACAGCCACTTTGTCCGGCCCGGCATCTACGAGGTCGCCATGGGCACGCCGCTGCGCGCGGTCTTCGACCTTGCCGGCGGTTTCAAAACCCCGGTCAAGGCGGTGCAAATCGGCGGTCCGCTTGGCGGCATCGTGCCGATGGCCCAGGTGGACCGACTCACCGTCGACTTCGAAAGCTTCAAGCAGGCCGGCTTTCTGCTAGGGCACGCCGGCGTCGTCAGCCTGCCGGAGGCGTTGCCGATGATCGAGTACATCGAGCACCTCTTCCAGTTCACTGCCGACGAAAGCTGCGGCAAATGCTTCCCCTGCCGCCTCGGCAGCACGCGCGGCCGCGAACTGGTCGCCAAGGCCCGCGTGGATCAAGGGTTCAAGATCGACCGCACGCTCATCGGCGACCTGCTCGAAACGATGGAGCAGACTTCCCTCTGCGCCCTCGGCGGCGGTGTGCCGCTGCCAATCAAGAACGCGCTCGAACACTTCGCCGACGAACTGCGCCCTTACTTCCAAGACTGACACCGCCATGGTCCAGGATCTCTCCACCCTCACTGCCTTCATCGACGGCGAACCCGTGCGCTTTCAGGAAGGCGACACCGTCCTCAAGGTCATCGACGGCCGCCACGGCCGCGGCCACGTGCCCACCCTCTGCGACGCCCCCCAGCTCGAGCCCTACGGCGCCTGCCGCGTCTGCTCGGTCGAGGTCGCCCTGCAGCCCGACGGCCCGCGGCGTGTCGTCGCCTCCTGCCACACGCCGATCAGCGCCGGCATGCACATCTTCACCGAATCGCCGAAGGTGCGCCGGCTGCGCAAAAACATCGTCGAACTCGTGCTCACCGATCACCCGCTCGACTGCCTGACCTGCGAGGTGAACGGCAACTGCGAGCTGCAAACGGTCGCCGCCAAGGTCGGCATCCGCCAGGTGCGCTACCCGGCCGGCGCCAACCACCTCGACCGTCCCAAGGACCGCTCGCATCCGTACATGACGAGCGAGCTGTCGAAGTGCATCAACTGCGCCCGCTGCGTGCGCGCCTGCGACGAGGTGCAGGGCCAGCATGTGCTGTCGATGCACGGCCGCGGCTTCAACGCCCGCATCATCAAGGGGCTCGACCAGTCCTTCATGGACTCCACCTGCGTCTCCTGCGGCGCCTGCTCCCAGGCCTGCCCGACCTCGGCGATCAGCGATGTCTTTTTCTCGAAGTCGATCGAGGCCACCAAGAAGACCCGCACGGTCTGCACCTACTGCGGCGTTGGCTGCAACCTCAACGTCGCCACCAAGGGCGGCGAGGTGCTCAGCATTCAGGCGCCGACCGATTCCCTGGTGAATCACTCGCACACCTGCCTGAAGGGCCGCTACGCCTTCAAGTTCGTCAACCATGCCGACCGCCTGCGCACGCCGCTGATCCGTCGCGACGGCCAGCTGCAGCCGGCCACCTGGGATGAGGCCTACGAACACATCGTCACGAACCTGCGCCGCCTCCAGGCCGAGCACGGCGGCGACGCCATCGCCGGTATCTCCTCGGCCCGCTGCACGAACGAGGAAAACTACCTCATGCAGAAGCTGATCCGCGTCGGCTTCGGCACCAACAACATCGACGCCTGCGCCCGCGTCTGCCACAGCCCGACCGCCTGGGGCATGCAGAAGGCCTTCGGCACCGGTGCCGCCACCAATCAGATTGCCGACCTGCAGTTCACCCACTGCATCCTCGTCATCGGCGCCAACCCAACCGAGGGGCACCCGGTCACCGGCTCGAAGATCAAACAGCGCGCCATGAAGGGCGTGCCGCTCATCCTCATCGACCCGCGCGCCATCGAGCTTGCCCCCTACGCCACCCATCACCTGCAGCTGCGACCGGGCACCAACGTCGCCCTGCTCGACATGTTCGCCTATTACATCTGGGAGGCGGGGTTGGTCGATCAGGACTTCATCCGCACCCGCTGCGAAAACTGGGAGGAGTTTGAGGCCGGCCTGAAGAGCCTCGATCTCGATGAACTCGAAAGCATCCACGGCGTGCCGCGCGACCAGGTGCGCGCCGCTGCCATCGAGTATGCCAGGGCCGACAACGCCATGGCCTTCCACGGCCTCGGCGTCACCGAGCACAGCCACGGCTCGAAGACCGTGATGACCATTGCCGACATCGCCATGATGACCGGCAACATCGGCCGGCCCGGCGTCGGCGTGAACCCGCTGCGCGGCCAGAACAACGTTCAGGGCGCCGCCGACATGGGCTGCCAGCCGCATCAGGGCGCCGGTTACCTGCCGGTCAACGATCCCGAGGTGCACCGCCGCTACGAGGAGTTTTACGGCGTCCACCTGAGCGACCGCATTGGCTGGAAGATCCCGCAGATGTACGAGGCCGCCCTCGCCGGCCAGCTCAAGGCGCTGTGGATCATGGGCGAGGATGTGGTTCAGACCGATCCCAACACCGAGCATGTCAAGGCCGCGCTCAGCGCCCTCGAGTTCGTGGTGGTGCAGGAACTCTTCCTCAACCCGACCTGCGACTATGCCGACGTCGTCCTGCCGGCCTCGTCCTTCCTTGAGAAGAGCGGCACCTTCACCAATGGCGAGCGCCGCGTCCAGCGCGTCAACGCCGCCATCCCGCCGCTGGCCGGCACCAAGCCCGACGGCGTCATCCTCTGCGAGGTCATGCAGCGCCTCGGCCTCGCCCAGGACGATTACACCCCTGATGGCGTGCTCGCCGAGATCGCCCGCATCGTGCCCTTCTTCAAGGGCGCCACCTGGGAGGGGCTCACCGATCAGGGCACGCAGTGGCCGATCCAGGACGGCTGTGTCGGCACCGAGATCCTGCACACCACCGAGTTCAAGCGCGGTCGCGGCAAGTTCCACTTCTTCCGCTTCCAGGAGTCGAAGGAGATCGAAAAACACGGCGATGAATTCCCCTTCATCCTCACCACCGGCCGCATCCTCGAGCACTACAACTGCGGCACCATGACCCGCCGCACCGGCAACGCCCGCATCGTCACCGAGGACCTGCTCGCCGTGAACCCCGCCGATGCCAGGCAGAAGGGCATCACCGATGGCGACCTCGTCCGCGTCTTCTCCGCCCGCGGCGACGTCCGCCTCAAGGCCAAGGTCAGCGACGAGGTCAAACCCGGCATCCTGTACACCACCTTCCACTTCCCGGAAAACCTGGTCAACGTCGTCACCAGCAGCGAGTGCGACGCCGATACGATGTGCCCGGAATACAAGGTCGTGGCGGTGGATGTCGAAAGGGTTTCACCTTTGAAATGGAAGGTATAAAGGCCCAGGCTCTCCGCGGGGAAGCAGCGCCTACAGGTAGCTGGCCCAACTTTTGCTCCAAGGCGCTGCACTCTCAGTCGTGTGCTGGTCAAGGAGTCCGCGACCTGAAGTGGAACGAATGACGAAGTGAGAGCCGTAATTGCAATGAGGCTGTGTTTCCTGGCGTTGGTTTCCGCCATGCGTTCCCCCTCGCGTCTGTCGCTCTGCCTGCTCTTTTTCGCCGCCTCAGCGCTAGCCTGCTCGGTGCCGGTGTTTCGGTATGCCCTGGAGCATTGGCCGGCGGATCCGTTTCAGGTACTGGTGTTTCACCGCGGGGCTTTGTCGGCGGAGCTGGAGCAGGCCCTGTCTGCGACGGAAGCGACCGAAGGGGCTCGCCCGAACGTGCGGGTGCGACGGATCGATCTCGATGACAATCCGCCGGCGGAACTAGTGCGCCTGTTCGAGCAGCAGCCCGAGGCGCGTGCACCCTGGCTGGTTGTGCGTTTTCCCTCGTCGTCCGGACTTCACGAGCCGGTGCTGTCGGCGTCGCTCGATGCGGCAGTGCTGTCGCAGGCCCTCGATTCACCGGCGCGACGCGAACTGGTGCGCCGGCTGGGCGAAGGCCAGAGCGCGGTCTGGCTGTTGCTGGAGTCGGGCGACAAAGCCGCCGACGATGCCGCGGAGCAGCGACTGCAGGAGCGGCTCGACTATTTGCAGGGCGTGATGAGCCTGCCCAAGCTCGATGAATCGGACATCGCCAACGGCCTTGTCTCGGTCCCGGAGGAGGATCTGCGGCTGGAATTTTCCCTGCTGCGGATTGCCCGCACCGATGCAGCCGAAGTGACGCTGGTAAGGCAGTTGCTGCTCAGCGAGGACGGCTTGGAAGAGGTCGAGGGCGAGCCCATGGTGTTCCCCGTCTTTGGTCAGGGCCGTGCGCTCTATGCATTGGTCGGCGAGGGCATTCGCAACGAGACGATTGAGGCCGCCGCGGCCTTCCTCATCGGCAAGTGCTCCTGCCAGGTGAAGGAGCAGAACCCGGGCGTGGATCTGCTCATGACCGCCGATTGGGCCGCCGTTGCCAAGGCCTCGCCGGTGCTGGACCGCAACCTGCCGACGCTGGCGGAGCTGTTGCCGGTGGAAACCGTCACCACCGAGGCCAAGCCCGCGGCGACCGGTCTGCCGCGCTGGGCGCTTGGGGCAGGGGTCCTGCTGCTGGTGCTGGCGGGTCTCTGGCTGTTGCGCCGCTGAGCTTGCACACGGCCCGGCTTGTGACTCAGTGCGGTCATGTCGCTGTTCTCCTTCATCCTCGCCTCGGCCCGGCATTACTGGCGCGGCCATCTGGGCCTGCTGCTCGGCGCCTTCCTGGCCTCGGCCATCCTCAGCGGCTCGCTGCTGGTGGGCGATTCCGTGCGTGCCAGCCTGCGCCGGGTGGCGGAGTTCCGACTCGGCAAGGTGCAGACCGGATTGCTGGGCGGCGACCGCTGGTTCACGGAAACCCTGGCCCGCGAGGCCAGCGCGGCTCCGCTCATCCTGGCGATCGGTTCGGCCTCGGCCGGCGATGTCCGTGTCAATGGCGCCCAGGTACTCGGCGTGGAATCCGGCTTCTGGCAGCTCGGTCCAAGCGGTCGCGGTCCGGAACTCGCCTCGGGTCAGATCGGCCTGAGCGAGTCGCTGGCGCGCAAGCTCGGCGCCAAGACCGGCGACAGCGTGTTGGTGCGACTGGAGCGACCCAGTGCGATCTCGCGCGATGCACCGCTTTCCGGCAGCACGAATGAGGAGGTCACCCTGCGCCGCGAGGTCGGCGCCATCGTCAATGCCGAGGACTTCGGTACCTTCCAAGCGGTCGCCTCGCAGATCGCGCCCGATTCGGTCTTCGTGCCCTTGGCCGACCTGCAGGTGCAGATTGAGATGGAGGGAAGGGTCAACGCCCTGCTCAGTGCCGCGCCCGATGCGGCGGTCTTGGCGGCCAGGCTGGAGGCCGGCAAGACGCTGGCCGATCTGTCGCTCAAACTCGCGCCGATCGACAAGCCCACACCGGCCTGGGAGCTCAGCACCGACCGCGTCTTCCTCGATGAAGCGGTCGCCCAGGATCTCTTGTCGGCCCGACCCGGCGCCTACGGCGTGCTCACCTACCTGGTCAATGGCGTGAAGTCGGCGAAGGGCGCGACGCCCTATTCAATGATCACCGCCGTCGATGCCGCCGCGGCTGGACTGCCGGGGGAAGGGCAGGGCATGCTCATCAGCGGCTGGCTGGCCGAGGACCAGAAGCTGCAGGTCGGCGATGAGGTGGAGATCCGCTATTACGTGGTCGGCAATGGCCGTGAGCTGCGCGAGCAGACCGCGAAGTTTCCAGTGCGCGGCATCCTGCCGATGGACCACGCCGCCATCACCCCGGCCTGGACACCGCCCTTTCCGGGCGTGTCGGATGTCGACAACTGCCGCGACTGGGATCCCGGCTTCCCGATGGACAACAAGGCGATCCGCGATCAGGACGAGAAGTACTGGGACGACTACAAGGGCACGCCCAAGGGCTTCATTGCCCTCGCCGACGGTCAGCGCCTGTGGGGCAATCGCTTTGGCCAGTTGACGGCGGTGCGCTTCACCGCGCCCGGCGCCGATGCCGCCGTGCTGGCGAAGGAGATCGCCGATCGACTCAAGCTCGCCGATCTCGGTCTCGTGCCGCGCGACTTCGGTCGTGAAGCCGGAGCGGCCGCGCGTGGCAGCGTCGATTTCGGTGGCCTCTTCATCGGCCTCAGCCTCTTTCTGATCGCCGCCGCCCTGGTCTTTGCCGCGCTGCTCTTTCTGTTCACGCTCGAACGCCGCGCCGCCCAGGCCGGGCTGCTGCTGGCCACCGGCTGGACGCCGCGTCAGGTGCGCCGCAGCCTGCTTGGCGAGGCGGGCGTCATCGCCATCGTCGGCGCCGTGCTCGGTGTCTTCGGCGGCGAGTTCTACACGCGCCTGGCCCTGCAGGGACTCAGTGGTGTCTGGTCGGGAGCCGCCCAGGGCCTGCCGCTCATCTATGCCGGCAGCGTCGCCACCCAGGCCGGCGCGGGGGGCGGTGCCGTGCTGGTACTGCTGCTGGTGCTGGCCTGGAGCAGTCGCCGCATGTTCGGCAAACCCGCGCGCGAGCTGCTCTCCGGTCAGGATCCGGCGGCGGCGGCGACCGGCGGCAGCGTCACCGGGTGGCGACGTTTCATGCCTGTGATCTGGCTGCTCGGCGCCATCGCCCTGCTCGCCGGCGGTGCCGGTGCGGCATCGGCCGAAGTGGTGGCCGGCCTGTTCTTTGGCGGCGGGTTTCTCCTGCTCATGGCCGGGTTGTCGCTGGCGCGGCAATGGCTGCGCAAGCCGCGCGGTCTGGCCATCAGCCTGCCGCAGATCGGCCTGCGCAATCTCGCGCGCCGACCCTCGCGCAGCCTGGCGGTCATGGGCATGATGGCCGGCGGCATCTTCCTCGTCACCGCCGTCAATGCCTTCCGCCTGGGCGCGGGCGACACCCTTGCCAAGACCTCCGGCACGGGCGGCTTCAGCCTGGTGGGCGAATCCTCGCTGCCCATTTATGAGGACCTCAATTCCGCCGCCGGTCGCGATGCCTTCGGCTTGGATGAGGAACTGCTCGAAGGCGTGACGATCGTGCCGTTCCGCGTGCGACCGGGCGACGACGCCAGTTGCCTCAACCTCAACCGCGCCCAGAAACCCGTGCTCGCCGGCGTGAATCCGGCCCTGCTCGAGGGGCGCTTCCGTTTCACGGCCGGCGACTGGCAGCTCAGCGGTGACCAGGCCGTCGCCGACCAGGCCACCGCCCTGTGGGGGCTCGGCCTCGGCCGGGGCGACAGCCTCGATTACCAGGACGGCGCCGGTCGCAGCCTGCGCGTCGAACTGACCGGCCTGCTCGCCGGCTCGGTCCTGCAGGGCAAGATGATCGTCAGCGAGGCCGCCTTCCTGCGCGCCTATCCCGACACCGCCGGCTACCGATTCTTCCTCATCGAGTCGCCGCCCGACAAGGCTGCCGAGGTCGCCGCCCATCTCACCCGCCAGCTGGAGAAGCGCGGCCTCGCCCTCGAGCCCGCGCGCCAGCGTCTGGAAACCTTCCTCAGCGTGCAGAACACCTACATCGGCATCTTCACCGTGCTCGGCGGTCTCGGCGTCCTGCTCGGCACGGCCGGACTCGGCATCCTCGTCTCGCGCCATGTCCTGGAGCGGCGCGGCGAACTCGGCCTCATGCAGGCGGTCGGCTTCCTGCCCGGCGCCCTGCGTCGCTTGGTACTCGGCGAACACGTGGTTCTGCTTGCCGCAGGCCTTCTGCTCGGGGTCGCCAGCGCCCTGCTCGCCGTCTGGCCCGCCCTGCGCCAGGGCGGTGGCGACCTGCCACTCGGCTTCCTCGGCCTGCTGCTCGCCACCGTCTTCATCTTCGGCGTCGCCGTCTGTGCCGTCGCCGTGCAAGCCGCCATCCGTGGCCGCCTCATTGAAGCGATTCGGAGGGAGTAGGGGAGGGGAGAGTTTCAGGTTTCAAGTTAAAGGGTTCAAGTTGGGTCCTTCCCAAGGGCCCGAAACCTGCTTTACTGTTCGGCATGCTCACGGTCGCTTTCTACGACACCAAACCTTACGACCGGCAGGCCTTTCTCGCGGTGGCGGGCGAGGGCTTGGTCTGGCAGTTTCATGAGTTTCGCCTGACGGCGGAAACCGCGGCGACGGCGGCCGGTGCTGAGGCCGTCTGTGTCTTCGTCAATGACCAGGTCGATGCCGCCTGCCTGGAGCAGCTGGCGGCGTTGGGTGTCAAGCTGGTGGCGCTGCGCTGCGCCGGCTTCAACAACGTTGATCTGACTGCCGCCCGTGCCCATGGCATCGCGGTCGTGCGTGTGCCCGCCTACTCGCCGCATGCGGTGGCCGAGCACACGCTGGCGTTGTTGCTCACCCTCAACCGCCGCATCCACCGCGCCTACAACCGCGTGCGCGAGTTGAACTTCTCGCTCAGCGGCCTGGTCGGCTTCGACCTGCACGGCAAGACCGTCGGCATCGTCGGCACCGGCAAAATCGGCCGGGTCACCGCCGAGCTGTTCCGCGGCTTTGGCGTGCGCCTGCTTGGCCATGATCCCCACCCCGACCCCGCCTGGGCCGCGGGCGCTGGCCTGGAGTATTTGCCGCTGGAGCGACTGCTCGCCGAGAGCGATGTCGTCAGCCTGCACCTGCCGCTGACGCCGCAGACGCGCTACCTGATCAACGAGACCACGATCGCGCTCATGAAACCGGGCGCCTACCTGGTCAACACCAGCCGTGGCAAACTGGTTGAGACCACGGCGCTCATCGTCGCCCTCAAGGCCGGTCAGTTGGGCGGTGTCGCCCTCGACGTCTATGAGGAGGAGGAAGGCATCTTCTTCGAGGACCATTCCTCCGAGCCGCTGCAGGATGATGAGCTGTCGCTGCTGCTGACCTTCCCCAACGTCCTCATCACCTCGCACCAGGCCTTCCTCACCCGCGAAGCCCTCGGCCAGATCGCCGCCACCACCCTCGCCAACCTCGGTCGCCTCAGCCTCGGCGCCGACTGGGTGGAAGGCACGGTGTTGTAGGGTTCGAGGGCGCTGATTTGGTTCGTCACTCCATGAGTCCGACTCTGGCATCCGAGGGTTTTGAGATTCGGCGAGGCGTTCTCGGCGAGAATCAACTCCTTGCCTTGCGCGCGGAGGTCGACCGGATCGCCCGTCTTGCCGGCAGTGCCTGTGTTCGGCATGTGCGCGCCCACTCGGAACTGTTGCAGGCGCTCTCCGTCTCGGACACGCTGCGGTCGTTGCTGCCGTCGGGCCTGAGCCCGGTGCGCAGTATTCTCTTTGATAAAACGGCCGCCGAGAACTGGCCGGTGTCCTGGCATCAGGACCTGACGATTGCGGTGGCTCAGGAGCGCGCCGTTGCGGGTTACGGGCCGTGGTCGTTCAAGGATGGCTGGGTGCATGTGCAACCGCCCGTGGCCGTGCTGGAGCACATGGTCACCCTGCGACTGCATCTCGACGACACGCCGGCCTCCAACGGGGCGCTGCGCGTGATCCCGGGCAGCCACCGACACGGCAGGATCTCTTCGGAGCAGCTGGCTGCCTGCTTGGACCAGTCAGACGTGACGTGTGAGTGCCAGGCGGGCGACGTGCTGCTGATGTCGCCGTTGATTTTGCATGCCTCGCGTCGCAGTGAATCCCCCGCGCGCCGGCGGGTGCTGCATTTCGAGTATGCCCGTTTGGCGGATCTGGATCCGAACCTGGAGTGGTTCGAGGTCCAAGGGCCGGCAAGGCCGCGTGATGCAGTCGCCGGTAAACGATACTTGCCTAAAACCGCGTGACCATCTCATCTTTGAAACCGGAACCGTCTCCGGGCAGTCTTCTAATCGGCACCAGAATCGAATGTCGCGACCGTTTTTCCTGCGCACCTATTTTGAAGTCCCGATGGGTGAAACCGTTCACGCTCGGCTCCCGCCGCACTTTTTGGTGATCGAGCCCCTCATTGTTGCGGCAGTTGAAGTGTGTGTATATTCGAAGCGCGGCGAGGGGATTGAGGTGCCGATGCCACCTCACAGGCGGGTGCGTTCCCACTGGGTTCTGGACCGATCCGTCGAGTTGGTGAAGGGATGGGAGGCCTTTTGGAACTCGGGATCTTGGAAGCGTGGTGCCATCACGATCAAGGTCGCGCGTGAACGCGTGGACTGGTCAAATCTCTTCTCTTGCACGGAGTATGGCGGCCTTTGGTCCTCCAAGAGGCAGATCCTCAGGGGCAATCCCTCGGCCGCGGTGGCTTATGCCGACAAGCACGCTCGAGGTGATCATGCGGTCGCTTGCCTGTCTGCGTCCAACGGCATTGAATGCCTGGAGTGGTGGTTTGACGATGAGGTGTCTGACGCGATGAATCTGCTGGCGCAGGAATCGTGTCGCCGCTTTGTTCGATGGATCGAGCAGGGCAAGTTTACCCGTGAGATTGTTCAGGATCGACCGCCCTACTGTGAAATTCAGTAGTCAGAGCATCGACAAACCACCCTTCCAAGACTCGTCAAACATGCCCATCTACCACGTGCAGGGTGATTTGCTGGATCAGGACGTTGAGGTGATCGTCAATGCCTGGAATCGAAACCTGATCCCTTGGTGGCTGCTGCTGCCGCAGGGCATTTCCGGGGCGATCAAGAAGCGGGCTGGCATCGCCCCGTTTCAGGAATTGCGGAAGTTTGGCGTGCTGCCGCTGGGCGGCGCGGTGGTTACCGGCGCGGGCCGACTGCCCCACAAGGCCATCATCCACGTGGCCGGTATCGGCCACCTGTGGCGGTCGTCGGAGACCTCCATCCGCAGGTCGGTCAGATCGGCCATCGCCAAAGTCCAGGAACACGGGTTCGAATCGGTGGCCTTTCCCCTCATCGGGGCCGGCACCGGCGGCGGCAGCGCTGCGCAGGTGGAAGCCTGGATTCACGAGGAAATCGAGTGTTCGGGCTACAGCGGGCGGGCGCTGATTGTTTGCTATTCCAAGGCCGAGTAGGTGCAGGGGGGCAGGGTTCACAAGTACTGGGGCGCAGTGAAATGAACCGTCGATGGCGAGTGCTCCAACCTCCTGCTGGCTTGCCTTCTTCTTGACGGAAATTCCAATATCGAAGAGGCTTTTTTCATGTCGATGACTCTTGAAACAGCCAGGAAGATTGCCCGGAGCGCTGCATTCTCAGGCATGAAGAATGCCTCCACCGCTGATCTGATCCGTCGTCTTCATCGCGCCGCGCTCTCGCATCTCGCGTTGGCTTTTTTGTTATGGGTCAGCACAGCGCCCTTTCGTTACACGGTTCATTCGACTGCCTTGGACTGGGGCACTCTCGTTGGATCGTCCTGCCTCATCCTTTTTATTTTGTTTCGGGTTGTTCGTTTTACCCAAGCCTTGAATGTCTTGGCGGATCATCCCGAGAGTCCCTCTGCCGGAACATGAGGCAGGATGGAACGGTGTGGCCGTTCGAGGCATGGAAGTGGTCTGAAAACTGGAATCCTAGGCTGCGGTCCGTGCCGGTGTGGCGAGTGGTCGACGGACTGAAGCTCAAGCATACTTTGGCCTGCCTGCTTGCGCCTTGGCGTGAAACCCGTGTCCCCCGACCCCGGAGGCAGCCCAATCCCTGCAACAGCCGGGCCGTGCCGGGCGTAAAGATTTGGCGTAAACCCTCATGCTGTTCCGAATTTCGTCATGCTTTCTGCTCTCTGCCCTCGCCCTGTCCGCCGCGGATCCGGCGGGCAAGGGCCTTTATGACCAGCATTGCGCCAACTGCCATGGCCCGGCCGGCGAGGGGGTGGCGGAGAAGTACGACGAGCCGCTCTATGGCGACCGCAATGTCGACTGGCTGACGCGCTACATCGACCGCAGCATGCCGGAGGAGGACCCGGACCTGGTGCGCGGCGAGGACGCGAAAAAGGTGGCGCAGTTCATCTATGACGCCTTCTACTCGCCGGCGGCCCGCGAGAAGGTCCGCCCCTCGGCCATCGCCTTCTCGCGCCTGACGGTGCGTCAGCACCAGCAGAGTGTCGCCGACCTGTTTGCCAGCTTCCGCGGTCGCACCGTGGTCACCCAGTCCGGCGGCCTGCGCGCGCGCTATGAATCGCCCGACCCGAAGGCGCCCGAGGAAAAGGACGACAAGGGCAATCCCAAGCGCAAGCCGACGAAAAAGATCGAGCGCCAGGACGCCACCATCGACTTCCAGTTCGGTGCCGCCAGCCCGATGGGCGAGGAATTGGACGCGAACGAGTTCCGTATCGAGTGGAACGGCTCGATCCACGCCGAAGAGACCGGGGTTTATGAGTTCTTCGTCAAGACCGAGAACGGCGTCCGCGTCTGGCTCAACCAGGAACTCGACGTCAAGCTCATCGACGGCTGGGTGAGCAGCGGCTCGATGACCGAGCACCGCGGCAGCCTGTTCCTGCTGGGCGGTCGCCACTACCCGCTGCGGGTGTCCTTCTTCAAGTACAAGGACAAGAGCGCCAGCATCGCCCTCGAATGGAAACCGCCGCACCGGCCGCGCGAGGTGATCCCGAGCCGCTATCTCTCGCCCCAGGGTTCACGCGAGCTTTTCGTCAGTGCCGCGGCCTTCCCGCCCGACGACGCCAGCGCCGGTTACGAGCGCGGGGTGTCGGTCTCGAAAGGCTGGGACGAGGCGGTGACCCAAACCGCCATTGAGGCGGCCGACTTCCTCATCGCCCGGCTCGACCGCTACGCCCAGACCAAGCCCGAGGACGCGGATCGTGAGGCCAAGGTGAAGGCCTTCCTGCGCACCTTTGCCGGTCGTGCCTTCCGTCAGCCGCTCAGCGATGCCGAGGCAGCGGCCTTGATCGACGCCCGCTTTGCCGGTGGGGCCGACCTGCCGACCGCCGTGCGTCGGACGGTGCTGCACGTGCTGAAGTCGCCGCGCTTCCTCTACCCGGAACTGGCCGGCGACAATGACTGGCGGGTGGCCTCACGCATCGGCCTCGCCCTGTGGGACTCCCTGCCGAGCGAGGACCTGCAGCGCCCCGCCGAGCGCGGCGAGCTGCGCACCGAGGAGCAGGTGCGCGAGCGCGTCCGGAAAGTGCTGGGCGACACCCGCACGCGCGCCAAGCTCGACGCGTTCTTCCACCACTGGCTGCACCTCGACAAGGCCGAGGATCTGGCCAAGGACCCCAAGGCCTATCCCGGCTTTGATGAAGCCGTCGCCGCCGACCTGCGCGCCTCGCTCGGTCTCTTCATCGACGAGGTGGTCTGGGGCAAGGAATCCGATTACCGTCGCCTGCTGACCGAGGACAAGGTTCTGCTCAACGAGCGGCTTGCCAAGTTCTACGGGGTCGAGCTGCCCGCCGGCGAGGCCGAGTTCCGGCCGGTGGCGCTCGATGCCGCGCAGCGGGCCGGCGTGCTCACCCACCCACTGCTGCTCAGCGCCTTCGCCTACTACAAGTCGTCGTCGCCCATCCACCGCGGCGTCTTCCTCTCGCGCAACGTCCTCGGTCGCTCCCTGAAGCCGCCGGTGACGGCGATCGAGTTCATGGACGACAAGTTCGATCCGAGCCTGACCATGCGCGAGAAGGTGACCGAACTGACCAAGAGCGAGAACTGCATGGCCTGCCATGCCGTCATCAATCCGCTCGGCTTCGCCCTCGAGCAGTTCGACGCCACGGGCCGCCACCGCAGTGTCGACAATGGCAAGCCGGTGAACAGCATCTCGGAATACACCACCGCCGACGGCCGCAGCGTCAAGCTCAGCGGCGCGCGCGATGTCGCCCGTCACGCCCTCGAATCGCCCTCGGCCCAGCGCGCCTTTGTCGAGCAGCTCTTCCAGGCGCTCGTCAAGCAGCCGGTCGCCGCCTACGGCCCGGGTCTGCCCGATCGCCTGCTGGCGCGTTTTGCCGAGACCGGTTACAACATCCAGGAACTCATCGTTGAAATCACCACCGCCGCCGCCCTGCATGGCCTCGGCGACACCCCCGGAACCTGACCCCATGAAACGCCGCACCTTCCTGCAAAGCCTGTCGCCCCTGCTGCTGCCCTTCACCGGCGGCCTGCCCTCGCTGCGTGCCGAGGGAGGTCCTGCACCGCAGCGGTTGGTCTTCCTGTTCAGCCCGAACGGCATCGTGCCGCCGAACTTCTGGCCGGATGCCCCCGGCGAGGGCGACGCCTTCCAGCTCAAGCCGATCCTGCAGCCGCTGGCCGCCTTCAAGGATCGCCTCGCCTGAAGCTCGAGCGCGTACGGGATGACGGTGCTCAGCAGCGCCACGGCGGCCATGATGCCCAGCACCTTCACGTTGCCGAAGGCCGCATCGGCCAGCAGTGCGCCGGGTACCGCGAGGGCGGCAGCGCCGACCAAGGACCCGACCACGAGCCCGCTCATGCCCTCCCAGCGCCGGCCGACGGGCCCTGCCAGCGCGATGTAGCAGGCCCAGAGCGCGCCAGCACCCAGCGCGAAC
>CANNUR010000054.1 GCA_947523045.1 uncultured Prosthecobacter sp. | reverse complement strand
GCCCTGCCCGGCGCCGATTCCTGGTCGCACCAGTACGGCAACGCCGCCAACACCGCCAGCAACAGGGACGAACGCGTCAAGGGCGGCCTCAGCGTGCTCTGGTACGGCGACCCCGGTCCCGGCAAGATGGTCAACCGTCACGTCGGCGCGGTCGGTCCGATCTCCACCAACGGCCGCCTCTTCATCCAGGGCGAATGGACGGTCATGGCCTACGACGCCTTCAACGGCCGCGCCCTCTGGGAGGTGGAAAACCCCGGTGCCCTGCGCGACGGCCTCAAGGGGGCCTACGAACCCGGCAACATGGCCGCCAGCGACGACCACCTGTTTGTCGCCGTGCAGGATCACTGCAACCAGTTCGACGCCGCCACCGGCAAGGTCGTGCACCAGTTCAAGCTGCCCGCCCAGGATCTGCAACCCGACAAGCAGTGGGGTTACATCGCCTATGAAAACGGCATCCTGTACGGCGCGGTGACCGACCGCAAGGAACTCGCCGCCGTGCGCGCCCGCCGCAGCCGGGCCGCCGCCCAGGCCAGCGATGCAATCTTCGCCTACGACGTCGCCAGCCAAAAGCTGCTCTGGCGTCATCAGGGCCAGTACATCTCCCATGTCACCATCGCCATCGGCGACGGCCGTTTGTTCTTTGTCGACAGCTCGCTGACGCCCGAGCAGCGCGACGACCTGCTCAAGGCCGACAAAACCGAGCTGGCCAAGCTCACCGGCAAGGCCCGCGAATTGGCCGAGGAACGCCTGAAGAGCGCCGATGTACGCATGGCCACCGCGCTCGACGCCCGCACGGGCGATCTCGTCTGGGCGAAGCCTGTCGATGTCACCGACTGCAGCGAGATCGGCATCGGCGGCGGCAGTTTGACCCTCATTTATCAAAATGGCCACCTCGTGCTCGGCGGCGCCAACGCCAACGGCCACTACTGGGAGCAGTACCTCGCCGGTGAGTTTGAGCGCCGTCGCCTCGTCGTGCTCGACGCCGAAAAGGGCAACAAGCTCTGGTCCAAGGACGCCAACTACAAGAGCCGGCCCACCGTCATCAACAACGAGATCATCGCCGAACCCTGGGCCTACGACCTGTACACCGGCAAACCCAAAACCCGCGCCCATCCGCTCACCGGCGAGGAAACCCCATGGATGTTCTCGCGCCCGGGTCACCATTGCGGCACCCTCTCCGCCACCCAGCACCTGATGTTCTACCGGTCGAAGACCACCGCCTTCTACAACCTCGACACCGACGAGGGCACCGAGCTCTCCGGCGGCCAGCGCCTCGGCTGCTGGATCAACACCATCCCCGCCAACGGCCTGGTCATGGTGCCCGAAGCCAGCGCCGGCTGCGTCTGCCTGTTCTCGATCGCCTCCACCCTCGTCTTCGAACCGCGCGACCAGAGCCGCATGAAGTGGGGCGTGTACAGCGCCAGTGGCGACAGCCGACCGGTCCGCCACATGGCCCTCAACCTCGGCGCGCCCGGCGACCGCCGCGATGCCCACGGCAAGCTCTGGCTCGGCTACCCGCGTCCGTCCTCGCGCGCCGGCATCGACCTGCCGCTCAACCTCAAGCAGAGCTTCGCCAAGGGCGGCGCCTTCTTCGATGTCAATGAAGAGACCCTCACCCTCGCCGGCACCGACACCCCCTGGCTATTCGCCTCCGGCGCCAGCGGCCTGAGCAAGGCCGAGGTCCCCCTGCTCAACCCGGGCGACGCCGCACAGACCTACCAGGTCCGCCTCAGCTTTGCCGCCCCCGCCGGTGACCAGCCCGGCCAGCGCGTCTTCGACGTCAAACTGCAGGGCAAAACCGTCGCTGCCGGCCTCGACATCGCCGCCAAAGCCGGCGCCGCCCAAACCGCCCATGTCGAAACCTTCGAGAACATCGCCGTCACCGACAACCTCGTCCTCGAACTCGTGCCCGCCCAGACCGGCGGTCCCCTGCCCGTGCTCAACGCCCTGGAAATCCTGCGCACCGGCGACAAGGAAATCACGGCCGGGGTGGCGCGGCGGTAGGCTGGCGGGCTTCAGACAGAGCGAGCCAGCAGCGCGCGATGGCACGGCAGATGCCATGCTAGCCTTGCCCACATCCGTTTTATGCACCCTGTCATGTTTGATCTCGCTCTCTCGCTCGGTTCAAGAGCGGTGGACTTGTGAATCCTCCCGCCAACACTCCGAGTCGGAGAATCGGCGGAGCGAGGATCAATGCTGTTACAGCATGAAGAGGTCCATAGGAAAACTCGCCAAGCAGCACCCAATTCAGGGAACTCGACGCAACATAAAGAGAGCACAAAAGCAATCCAGTGTACACAGAGGCTCCGATCAGGCGAATCACCGTGCCAATACTCAATAAGTAGAATTCCAAGAATTTCTTCACTGCTTCCATAAAGTCCAAAGGTTTTGGCTGTTTGGCGGACTGCATGCTTCAGTCTAACGTTGTCAGAATCAGGCATCCACTCGGAGTCTGTTCACGGAACAAGCCCAACCGGAAGGACCAGCTTTGCAACTGAAAGGCTGGCATAGCAAAAAGGCTCTTCGACATGAGGAATCCCGTCAAGAAAAAGACGCATTAACCCGTCGGAACCCGGACCGAGCGCTACGGATTCAGGCCCGGGAACGCCTCAACCACCCACCGGCGACCCGTCTTGAAACGCGAGGCGGTTCCGACCTGCAGCCCAGGCTTGGACGCGCCTGGGTCCTGCGCCCACACCGGGCCATTGACCGCGTTGGAGCCCGACGAGGGCCCGTCCCACAACCGGAGCGCGAGCATGGCGTTAGCCTGCTCGCCTCTTCCAGCCCGTGGCCACCGCCCCAGAGCGAGTGACCTGCGGCACACTCGCGCTCCGGAAATCGCTGCGCTCGGCATCCCTTGGGCTGCATGCCACAAGCCAGGCGGGCTTGTCGGACTCCTCTCCGCCCCCCTGCCCTTGGCTCAGCGCTTCTTCCCTTCGGGATCAGCGTCCCATTAGCGTCAAATCAGCGGCTCACCCCAGGCTGGCATTGAGGCGGCCAAGCCAGGAACGCGCGGTCGCTGCCCACGCCTACAGTCAACCCGCATAAATCAACCATTCGCCATCAACAACCTCCCCTTCTGCGAAATCTGTGGACCTTCAGGATGGCTCACTCGGCCAGCAGTCGCCGCATGCCCTGCAGCAGGACTTCCTCGACCTCGGGTGCGACGTTCGTCGAGCTGGGCTGGGTTTCATAACCGCCCTCCTCGTAAGCGACCTGGGTGCCGATGTAACCGGGACCGTAGTCGCCGTAGGCGGCCAAGCAAACGACGCCATTGGGTCGCATCTTTTGGGCGGCGAGCTGATACTCGACAAACAACTCGCCGGGCAGATGCACGATGGAGACCCCGCCGAGGCGCAGGCAGGACAGCTCGATGGCATGGCCGTTCTGCAGGCGCTCGACAAAGGTCAGCTTGCTGGCGGCGGCGAGGCGATCGCCCTGCTCGGCCGCAGGATCGTTCAGAGTTTGGCGCAGCGTCGCCGCGTCGAGATGCCGGGCCAGCGGCAAACGCACCGGCGCGACCTTCCAGGCGACCTCATTCGCCCGCAGCGGCACTTTCTTCGTGGCAGCCAGGGCGCGGCGCATGCCGTCGGCCATGCGCTCGGTCAACTGCACCCGTGCCTCGGGCGTGCCGTCGTTGTACTTGCCGGCGGCGATGTTGCCGGCGGCGCCGTTGAAATGCACGAGCAGAGGCCCGCCCTGCGCCTGCTCATGGCGGGCGCGCGCCAAACCGACAAATTCCGAGGTGACATCGCCCTTGCCAAAGTAGCTCTGCGGGTGCGTGGCGTAGTAGCTGAGGCTGACCACGGCCTGGTCGCCGTCGTAGAAGGTCAGCATCTTCAGCAGCGGATCGATCACCCCCTCGGGCGCGGCCAGCGCCTCCTCGACGCGCGAGGCGCTGAGATCGTAGCCGTTGCGCCGGGCATTGGCCGCCAGCCGCGACAGCAGCGGCTCGGGGATGCGGTAGGAGCTGGAGCGGGCAATCATGACCTTGCCGTTTGGACCGAGAATGCGGCGATTCGAAGCCACCTTCTCCACCTCCGCCTCGCCCACGCCGAGATGCGTGACCGGTCGCGCCTCGGCCAGGCTGGCGCGCACGGCCGCGGCCACGCCGGCCAGGGCACGTTGGACAAAGGCCACATCGCAGCGGATGCCGCCGAGACCGAGCGGCTCCAGCAGGGCCTCAGCCCCGGGATCACAGCGCACACCGTCGTGCTGATGCAGGGCATGCACGGCCACGCGCTCCGGCGTGGTGCCCGCCGCCTCCGCCAGGGCTTGCCGCCAGGCATCGTGGCCCTCGTTGGCGATGCCGATCCAGTCGACCGCGCACAGCACGATCGGGGCGCCCGCACCCAGCAGCACCACGCCGCGGGCACTCAGCGGATCCTCAATCGAACGTGCCGGCGCATAGGCCACCGGCGAACCGAGCGGCGGCGTGACATCCGCCTGAAACACCGCCAGGCACAGCCCGCTAGACGTCGATGCCTGCTCACGCTGCCCAATCAGTACGACCACCGCCACCAAGACCAGCAAGGCCGCCACCAGGGAACCCGAAAAACGATTCATCCCACTCCTACGCCGCCCCGCCTTATCCCTTATCCCTTATCTCCCACAGCCCGCGCAGTCCGGCCGTTGCGGCAGGCGGGTGCGACGGAAGCGCATGCTCGACAAATCCATCGACAGCAGTTCGCCAGCGAGCGGTTCGCCAAGGCCGGTGAGCAGCTTGATGACCTCGACTGCGCCGATGCAGGCAGCGGTGCCGGAGACGGCGCCAAAGACCGGGAACTGGCGTTTCCAGGTCGGCGGCACCTCGGGCACGTAGCAGCGCAGGCAGCCGGTGCGACCCGGCACAAAGGTGGTGACGCTGGCTTCAAAGCCATGCATGGCGCACTCGACCATGGGTTTGCCCAAGCGCATCGCGGCATCGTTGAGGGCGAGTCGCTCCTGAAACAGCGGAGCGGCATCGACCACGATATCGGCCTGCGCCACCAGGTCCGCGGCATTGTCCGGACGGACATTCTCGGCGACCCCGGTCAGGCGAATCAACGGGTTCAACTCGCGCAGGCGGCGCAGGATGCTGTCGATGCGTGGCTGGCCGAGGTGATCGGTGGTCTGCAGAAGCTGGCGATTGAGATCGGCCGGCTTCAGCACGCCGCCGTGGGCGAGAATGAGGTGGCCGACACCGGCCGCGGCGAGTTCGTAGGCGACCAACCCGCCAAGGCCCCCGATGCGGGAGATGAGCACGGTCGCCTGCTTGAGCTTGAGCTGGCCGGCTTCGCCCATGCCCTCATGCCACATCTGCCACTCGTACCGGGCGACTTCCTCGGGCGTCAATGTCTCGTCGGGTTGCAGGTTCATGCGATGGGCCGTTCCGTGCGCACGCCCTCGGGTTCGAGGTGGAAGACGCAATCGGCCAGGGCCTCGGCCTCGGCCTTGGAGTGGGTGACGTGCAGGACGGTGACCGCGTGATCGCGCTGAACGCGGCGCAGCAGGGCCGTCAGTTCGCCGCGCCGGGCCTCGTCGAGGGCCGACAGCGGTTCATCGAGCAGCAGCACTTTTGGATCGGCCGCGAGGGCGCGACCGAGGGCGACGCGCTGCTTTTCGCCACCCGAGAGTTTGTCGGGCAGTCGGTCGAGCAGGTGGGCGACGCCGAGTTCGTCGGCCAGCTGCCGCACGCGCGCCTGGATCTCCGTTTCCGATCGCCCGCGCAAGCGCAGGGCAAAGCCGATCTGGCGATCGACCCGCAGGTTGGGAAACAGGGCGATGTCCTGCGGCAGGTAGCCGATGCCGCGCTCGCGTGGCGGCAGGTTGGAGACCTCGCGTTCATCGACCCAGACGCGACCCGCCAGCGGCCGGCGCAGACCGCAGAGGATCTCCAGCAGGGTGGTCTTGCCGCAACCGGTCGGTCCCATCAAGACGCCGTAGGTGCGCGACGGCACCTCGAGGTCGATGCCGCGCATGTGAAAGTCGCCGGCGCGCCAGGCGATGGCTTCGAGTCGGATCATACGCGTTCTCCGGTGATGCGGACGATCACCAACACCGCCACGGCGATGAGGATCATGAGCAGGCTGACAGCGACCGCTGCTTCCAGGTTGCCGACGCTGAGTTCGAGCCAGACGGTGGTCGGCAGCACCTCGGTCTTCATGCGTGTGGCACCGGCAAAGACGAGGATGGGCCCAAACTCGCCGAGGCTGCGTGCCCAGGCGATGCAGAAGGCGGCCACCATGCCACGGCGGGCCGCAGGCAAAGCCACCAGACGGAAGGCCTGACCGGGCGTGCAGCCGAGGGTGAGCGCGACGTCCTCGGGTCGCGCCGGCAGGTGATCGAAGGTTCCGCGCAGCGAGCGGATCGCGAAGGCCGCGGCGACCGTGAACTGGGCGAGCACGACCCCGGCCACCGTGTAGGTGAAGACCATCAGCCCGGGCACGCGCAGCGGCGAGGTGATGGAGAAGAGACCGAAAACCTGAAAGACCTCACCGCGCTTGATACCGTGTTCGATGAGCCGACCGAGTGGCGTCTGGAAAAAGATGAGCAGACACAACCCCACCACCATCGGCGGCAGGACGATGGGGATGTCGAGCGCCGCATCGAGCAGCGACTTGCCGCGGAAGTCACGTCGCGCCAGCAGGTAACCGATGGGCAGGCCGATGAGCAGGGCGAAGAGCGCCGCGGCGGTGCTGGTGAACAGGCTCAGCCAGGCGGCGTGACGGATGGCCGGGCTGGCGAGCGCCTTGAACCAGTGCTCCGGCGGACTGTAGCCCGCGGTGGCGCCGATGAGCAGGGCCCAAAACAGCAGGTACCCGGCGCAGACGAGCGCGAGCAGGATCCAGAAGGCTTGGGCGCGGAGAACGGACACGGAAGGTCGATCATGACCGCCCCAGCCCAAAGGTCAAAGCGCAATTGGGTCCGCACAGGCGCATTCCCCAGAATACGGGATCGCGTGCGCCGAACGTGTCTTCCTCAGCCTCGTTCTGGCGAACGAGCCTGCAGGACGCGCTTTGACCAAGGTGCTGGCTGATTCGGATGCACGTCCTGCCACTCGAGGGTTGCATCCCGGACCGGAAGCCGCGACAGTCCAGCCTGACCATGTTCCGTCGCGCGTTCCTCCTCTTTGCGCTCATGCCCGCCTCCCTGCCCCTCTCCGCCGCCGTCACCTCCGAAATCTGGGGCCGCACCGCTGCCGGCGAGGAGGTGCGACTCTTCACCCTGAAGAATGCCGCCGGCATGGAGGCCGCCATCACGAACTACGGCGGCATCCTCGTCCGTCTGACCGCGCCGGATCGCCAGGGCAAGTTCGCCGATGTCGTGCTCGGCTTCGACACGCTGGCGCCCTACCTCGGCAAGCACCCGCACTTCGGCTGCATCACGGGTCGCTACGCCAACCGCATCGGCGGCGCCGCCTTCACGCTCGACGGGGTCGAACACAACGTCACCGCCAACTCGGGGAAGAACCACATCCACGGCGGCAAACTCGCCTTCGACAAGAAGGTCTGGCAGGCGCGCGTGCTCGAGGATCGCAACGGCCTTGAACTGCGCCATGTCAGCCCGGACGGCGACGAGGGGTTCCCCGGCACGCTCGACTGCACGGTCACCTACGTGCTCGACGACGCCAACCGGCTGTCGATTGAGTACCGCGCCACCACCGACAAACCCACGGTCGTCAACCTGACCAACCACAGCTACTTCAACCTGGCCGGCGAGGGCTCGGGCGACATTCTCGGCCACGAACTGCAGATCCATGCCGAGAGCTTCACGCCCACCGATGACGCCCTGATTCCGACCGGCGAGGTCGCCAGCGTGCTAGGTACCGCCCTCGACTTCAGCCAGCCGCACCGCATCGGCGAGCGCATCGGCGCCAACTTCAAGCCGCTGGTCCAGGGCAAGGGCTACGACCACAACTACGTGCTCAAGGGCGAAGGCCTGCGCCCGGCCGCCCGCGTGCGCGAGCCGGTCAGCGGCCGGGTCATGGAACTGCTCACCACCGATCCCGGCGTGCAGCTCTACACCGGCAACCACCTCAAGGGCGTCGCCGGCAAAAACGGCCATGTCTATGAAGCCCGCCACGGCTTCTGCCTGGAAACCCAGAAGTTCCCGGACAGCCCGAACAAGCCGCAGTTCCCCTCCGCCACCCTGCGCCCTGGCGAAACCTACCGGCACACCGCCCTCTTCCAATTCTCCGCCGAGTGAGCACCGCCGCCGACAGCACGCCCGCCTTCGTGCGCGAGCAGGATTACGCGGTGCGCCAGCATCAGGGCACGCGCGAGAACCAGGAGGACAGCTACGCGCTCAGCGAAACGTCCCTGCCGGGCGATCCTGCCGCCTCGCGCCTGCTGCTCGTCGTCGGCGACGGTCTCGGCGGCCATGCCGGCGGCAGCGTCGCCAGCTACCTCGCGGTCAACGCCTTCCTGCGCAGTTTTGAAGGCCGGACCGGACCATTGCCGGAACGCCTGCGCGGCGCGCTCGACACTGCCAATGAAACCCTCGGCCTGGTCAGCAAACGCATGCCCGAAGTGGCTTCCTCCATGGGCACCACCCTGCTCGCCCTGCTGGTCGGTCGCGACCGGGCGCAGTGGATCAGCGTCGGCGACTCCCCCCTCTTCCTGTTCCGCGCCGGCAAGCTGACCCGCCTCAACGAAGATCACTCGTATGCGCCCCACCTCGAAACCCGGGTGCGCGAGGGCAGCCTGACCGAGGAGGAAGCCGAACGCCACCCAGGCCGCCATCGTCTGCAAAGCGCCCTGCTGGGCAGCCCGATCGCCCTCGTCGATCTGCCCGCGGAACCGCATGCGCTGGAGCCTGGCGACATCCTGCTTGCCGCCAGCGACGGCATCCTGACCCTGCCGTCACGTGCCATCGAACGCATCCTCACTTACGGCCGCGACAGCAGCGCCGGCAAACTCGCGGACGCCCTCATCTTTGCCGTACGCCAGGCCAATCACCCGCGCCAGGACAACACAACTCTGGCCCTGCTGAAGATCGGTTGAAAACGATCGCCCAGCCAAACCCGAGCACGGCGCTCTGTGACTGAGCCCCTACCTTCAGCCCGCCTGCGGCATCAGGAAGCCCTGCTCATCGAGCTGCACGCCTGGCAGCTTAAGTTCCCGGCCGCTGGCCAGGCCGAGAAGCCGGACGCCGTCGCTCTCAGGCTCGTAGGCGATGCCAGGCAGCAGGCGCCCGAGGGTGCCCTCACGCTGGCCGAGCTGCCCGCCCTCCTCGCCCTCCGGCATGGTCGGATTCGGCACGCTCACGGCGATGAGTTCGCCCGTGGCCTCGTCGACAAAACCGCGCAGCACCTCCGGCGTGACGGACAGTTCCTGGAGATGGCTCCACAACAGGGTTAGGCGCGCGCCCTCCGGTGCGGCAGCCAGGTCCTCGACACGGGTGGCCACAAAAACCCAGGAGCCGGTTGCCGGCGGCTGATCGGCCACCCGCACGCCGCGGCGTTTGAAGGCGGCAAACTGACGCAGCGATTCAACGAGCCGTCCGTCCGCCGAGGCCGCCGTCACGATCGTCTCGCCGGCACGCACCCATTCGGCCTCGCGCAGGCGCAGCGCATTGGCGAGCACCACCCGACGCCGTGGGTCGGTCTCACGTGCCAGTTCACGCTTCGCCAGCAATGCCTCGGCCCCCAGCGCCAGGATCTGCCGGCGCACCGCCTCGGTCGTCGCTTCACGCGCAGCCAGCGGCGTGCCATACCAGGCCTTCACCGGGTAGCGCAGGCGCCGGGGCCATTTGCTGAAGAAGTGCCCACCCTCGAACGAGGTGAAGGATCCGTACAAGCCGTCGAGATACACCGGCACCACCACGGCGTCGCCCTGGCGGGCCATGATTTCGTAGCCCTTGCGCAGGTCGTTGACCATGCCATGGCGGGTGATCTGGCCCTCGGGAAACAGGGCGACTATGCGGCCCTCCTTGAGCAGGGCGCTGACTGCGCGGATGGCGTCCTTGGCGCGGGTCGGCGAGATCGGCACGGTGCCGACGATGCGCAGCAGCGGCGTGAACGGCCAGAGGTTGTACAAGGCATCCCACATGACGAAGCGCACGGGTCGCTCGCAGGCGGCGCCGAACACGAAGGCATCGATGTAGCTGACATGGTTGGCGAGCAGCAGCACGCCGCCGTTTTTGGGCACACGCTCCTGATGCACCGAGCGCACCTTGTAGATCAGGCGCACCGCCAGCAGCAGGACAAAGCGCAGCAGGTAGTGCGGCAGCAGGCGCACGACGTAGATCGAGGCGACCACCATGAGCGCCGCCAGCACCCAGAACTGACCGCGAAAGCCGAGGCCGGCAAGCTTCAGCAGGATGAGGCAGAGCACCGCCGCGATGCCCGCGAGGCTGTCGAGCAGGTTCATCGAGGCGAGCACGCGGCCGCGCTTTTCCGGCTCGGCCTGGTCCTGGATGAAGGCCTGAATGGGCACCATGAAGCAGCCGCCGGCGAAGCCGACCAGCGCCAGCGCCTCCTCAAAGTTCGGCGAGTTCACCGGCATGAGCCCGGTCCAGAACAGCGCGCCGGCCAGGCCGAGGGCACCGACCGGAATCAGGCCGAGCTGCGGTCCGCGCCGGTTCACCCAAGCGACGAACAAACTGCCCGCCACCGTGCCCAGGCCGACCATCAGGGTCATGCGCGACGAGGCCCCGGCCGCACCACCCAGCGTTGGATCCGGATGCAGGGCGAGGCCGATATCGACGAACATCGCCGCCGCCATGCTGGCGACGAACCAGTAGGTCGAGTTACCGAGAAAGGCGCGCCGCATCGGCGGCGAGGCGAGGCATTCCTTCAAGTGGGAAAAGTGCTCCCACCAGAGCGCGTGACGGTAGCGCACCTGCGGATGGGCCGGGGTCGGCTGGATCCAGCGGCCCGCGACCAGCGCCAGCATGGCCACCCCAAACAACCACCAAATCGGTGTCGCCGCCGCCTGCCAGGGATTGCCACTCACCGCAAACTGGGCATCGAACCAGGCACCGCCGACCCCCAGGCCGGCGAGAATGCCGACCATCGTCACCAGTTGCAGCCCGCCCGCGGCCACGCCGAGCCGGCGCGAACCCGCCAGTTCCTTGAGGATGCCCATCTTAGCCGGACTGTAGAATGTCGACTGCAACGCCAGCAGGAAGAAGGCGCCGAGCGCCAGCCCGATCCCGAGCGTGCCGGCCTCGGACTCAAAGCAGGCGCCGGCCAGCAGCAGGATGAGCGCCTGCGCCAGCAGCATGGAACGAATCACCGAGCGCTTCGAGTAGCGATCGGAAAAGAAGCCGGCCAGCGGCGCAAACAGAATGAACGGCAGCAGGATGATGGCACCCAGCCAGACCCCGATGTTTTCGCCGAGCAACCCCGCCGCCGCCTTCGGCGCCAGACCCACCAGCATCATCTTGAGCAGATTGTCGTTGAAGGCGTTGAGCAGGGTCACCGCCAGCACCAGCGCCAACGAGGCCAGGGCGCGTCCCGGCAGCCGCGGTAGGCGGTCGAGGTGTTCAGTGTCGGAGGAGGGCGCGGACATGGGAGGGGCAACCGTACACCCACCGGCGCTTGCTTCGCGTCGGCCATGCCCGGCTCGGGTTCCTTAGCGCATTCGCCGGCGCTTGCATCCATTCCCGCAAGCCGAAGTAAAAATTCCTGAAAGGAGCGACGCGCCGCCGCGCAGACTCCGCATGCGCCGTCGCCACCTGCTCCGCTCCCTCGCCTGCCTGCCTGCCCTGCCCTCGCTTGCCCAGTCGGCGGGCCGAGGCGATGACCTGGAAAACCCATACGCGGAGGTCGACTGGAAGAACGGGTCCTGCCTCGATTCGATGTCGCACCAGCATCAGGGCCAGACCGTGGCCTCGCTGGAAACCTTTCGGGCCATGGGCTACGGCCACTTCGCCTTCAGCAACTATTACCCGTCGGCTCCAACCTACCCGCTGCTGGCCAGCTTCGCCCAAAAACACCCCGAGGTGATCGCCGCCCCCAACGCGGAGCACCACAGTTTCACCGACACCGGCCTGCACTGCAATGCCCTGGGCAGTGTGTATGCCAGCGGCTACGGCCGCGACACGCCGGCGGCCGAACGCGCCGCCAGCCCGCTGCAGCGACGTTTCGACGGCCTGACGATCTTCCAGGATCCGCGCCCCTGGGAGGGCGTTTACCGACTCGATGTCCGGCTCGCCGCCCGAGGCAAGGCCGCCGAAGCCATACTGACCCTCACGGGTGCGCACGAGTGCAACTTTCGCGAAGCCTTCGCCGACCGCGGTCCGGTGACCGAGCGGCGACTGGGCGCGGGCAATCACACCCTGTACCTACGCGCCAACGCAACGGTGCTCGACGCCCGCTTGGAATTCGATCCGGCCGCGCTGACCATCACCCAGTTCCGCCTCATGCAGGGCACCAACCGCCCCTGGCGCGAGGTCTTCCGCGCCGCCCTCGACGGCGAAGTGATCGACGGCCAGCGCCGCGGTGGCCTGCTGGTGCCCGATGGCGGCGGCTTAACCCTGAATCACCCGACCGGAAAACTCGCCGACTACGCCGCCATGCTCGATTTTGACCCGCGTGTGCTCGGCATTGAGGTGTGGAACCAGCTCACCTCCGGCTTCGGCTCCAGCCGCGGCTTTTACGATCGCGGCGACGGCCCGCTGCTGCACTTCTACCGCCTCTGGGACGACATCCTGCGCAGCGGTCGCCGCTGCTGGGGTTTCTTCGTCAAGGATCACAACACCTTCGGCCGCGGCCGCAACGTCCTGCTGCTGCCACCGCTCGAGGGCTCATCCGCCACCGATCGCGAGGCCGCCGCCCTGCGTACCTACCGCCGCGGCTGCTTCTTTGGCTCGGTCGCCGCCCTCACCACGAACGAGCAAGGCGAGGTCGTCCCGCCCTACGACCGCAGCGGTTTCCGCTTCACCCGCCTGCAGGTTCGGCGCGACGCCCACGGTCGCCCCGAGGCGGTGGAGGTCGCGGTCGGCGGTCAGGACGCCGAACGCCGCCCCAACGTCCAGATCCGCTTCATCACCGACACCGGCATCGCCGCCATCGCCGATGCCCGCGAGGCGACCTTCCCGCTCGCGCGCGATGCCGCCGGCCGACTGCAGGCGGCGTTCGTGCGGGTCGAGGCCTTTGCCTATCCCGACACCCATCTTCAGGGCCAGCCACTCAAGGCCAAGTTCCTGCGCGAGCTTGAGGTCGATGCCATCTCGCGCCTGCACGACCGTCTCGCCCCGCGCGGCGCAAGCTTTGCCGGCAGCGATCCCGCCCTGCGCACGCCCCTGCCCATCGTCGATCTGATCTTTTCGCAGCCGCTAAGACGGTTGTGACCCTCAGTCCGGCAACGACGCCAACCAGTCGAGCCGGTGCCGCAGTTTGGCCCGACGCGCGGCATCGGGCTGCGGATAGAGAATCGGGTACCAGGCACACATGACCGCCGCGCGGGCGATGAGACACTGCTCCAGCAGGGTTTCATCGAAGGCACCGCCCGCCTCGCCATAACCGGCGAGCATGGCATCGACGGCGGCCGTGTCGGACTCGAGCAGGCGTGCATTCCAGATCAGCGAGGCGAGGTCCCACTCGACCGGACCGACAAAGGCGTCCTCCCAATCCGACCACAGCAAGCCACCGGACGTGACCAGCAGATTGCCCTCGTGGGCGTCGCCATGCAGAGGCTGGGCCGGCGCGTTGTGCAAGGCCGCCAGCGCGGTCTCCAGACGCCGCCGCACCAGCGCCTGCTCGGCAGCCGGCAACAACTCGCGTTCGACCAGGAGCGTCTCTGCCTCGTGCAAAATGGCCAGTCGCGGCAGTGGCTCAGCCAGATCGCGTAGAGCCTCGTGGCAGCGACGCAGGGTCTGGCCTGCCAGTCGAGGCTCGGGAGAGCGGTCGAGGATGTCAACGTAGCGCCAGAAGTTGAGGGGAAAGCCATCGCACCAATGTGGCCCCGCCGGCAGGGCCTCGTGCAATGGCACCACCGGCGCGCCACGCCGGGTCAGGTGCTGGGCGACCGCATTCTCGCGCTCGAACCAGGCTGTGCCCTGGCGCGGACCGTCGCGATCCTGCACGACACGTGCGACCAGGTCCTCGGTCAATCGCACAACCAGGGTGCTGCCGTTCTGCAGGATGTCACAGCGGTCCGGTGACAGACCATGGGCCAGCAGGGTGTCTTGGGCAGCGCGCAGCGCGGACTGGGAACAGGCGGAAAGCATGGCCGCCATCAGAACCCGCGGCTGCCGTGGCGCATCTGAAAAAACACCCATCCGCGCGAAATATCAGCCAGCCTTCTTCACAGCTTTCGCGGCGAGGCAGCGCCTCGCGTTCAGCCACCGCCCCGGACGATGTTCAGGCTCACTTCTTGGTCCACTCCGCCACCAGCTTGTTGCCCTGCCCAGCCCCGACGGCAGCGCTGCCCTTTTGGATCAGCTTGCTGTCGGCACCGAACAAGACATGCCCAGGAAGGCCTGTGCATCAAAATCATCGGCGTGCGCCGTCGTGCAAGCAAAGCCGAACAGAGTCAGCGCGAAAAGTGGAGCACGAGCCTTCATGAATGACCCGAACGCAGCCGCATCGTGGATCTTGCACCACCGCCTTCAACC
>CANNUR010000053.1 GCA_947523045.1 uncultured Prosthecobacter sp. | reverse complement strand
TCGTTCTCACTCTACGGCGAGCTGAACGTGCGTCAGAATCTTGAGCTGCACGCGCGGCTGTTCCAGGTGCCGGCGGCCGAGCTGCCGGGGCGGGTGCGCGAACTCGCGGAGCGCTTTGGCCTGACCGGGGTCATGAACACCCTGCCCGAGTCCCTGCCGCTCGGCCTGCGCCAGCGGCTGTCGCTGGCGGTGGCGCTGATCCACCGGCCCGAACTGCTCATCCTCGATGAACCCACCTCAGGCGTCGACCCGATCGCGCGCGACCAATTCTGGCAGCACCTCATCGATCTGGCGCGGCGCGACGGCGTGACGATCTTCATCTCGACCCACTTCATGAACGAGGCGGAGCGCTGCGACCGGGTCTCGCTCATGCACGCGGGGCGGGTGCTGGTCAGCGGCGCGCCGGCCGAACTGGCGCGCGAGGGCGGGGCCGGCTCACTGGAGGAAGCCTTCATCCGTCGGCTGGAAGCGGTGACGCCCACGGCAGCGCCTGAGCCGGCGGCGCCGACGAAGACCGTGACGCAAGCCCCGCCGACGGCGGCGCCGGGCGGGCGTTTCCGCGCGGGCCGGGCGCTCAGTTACAGCTGGCGCGAGGCGCTTGAGCTGCGCCGCGATCCGGGTCGCGCGGCGCTGGCCCTGCTTGGCACCGTGCTGCTCATGTTCATCATGGGCTACGGCATCAGCATGGATGTCGAGGACCTGCGCTTTGCCGTGCTCGATCAGGACGAGACGCAACTCAGCCGGAACTACGCGCTGAACCTGGCCGGCTCGCGCTACTTCATCGAACGGCCGGCATTGGTCGATGCCGACGACCTGGACCGGCGCTTGCGCACGGGCGAGCTGGCGCTGGCACTGGAGATTCCGGCCGGGTTTGCGCGCGACCTGCAGCGCGGCGCGCCGGCGGAGATCGGCGCCTGGGTGGACGGCTCCATGCCGCAGCGGGCCGAGACTGTACTCGGCTATGTGCGCGGCCTGCACCAGGCCTGGCTGACGCAGATGGCGGCGCGGCGTCCGGAGCCGGTCGGCGCCGGGGCGGCTTGCACGGTCGAAACACGCTTCCGCTACAATCCCGATGTGCGCAGCCTGCCCGCCATGGTGCCGGCGGTCATCCCCATGCTGCTGCTGATGATCCCGGCCATGCTCACCGCCCTGTCGGTGGTGCGCGAAAAGGAGCTCGGGTCCATCGTCAACTTCCATGTCACGCCGGTGACCCGCGCCGAGTTCCTGCTCGGCAAGCAGCTGCCCTACGTCCTGCTCGGCCTGTTCAACTTCCTGCTCATGAGCCTGCTGGCGGTGACCGTGTTTGAAGTGCCGCTGAAGGGCGACTTCGCCGCGCTGGCCGTGGCGGCCGTGCTGTTCATCCTGTTTTCCACCGGTCTCGGCCTGCTCGCCTCGGCCTTCACCCGCAGCCAGATCGCCGCGCTCTTCATCACCATGGTCGGCACCATGATCCCGACCGTGCAGTTCGCCGGCCTGCTCAATCCGGTGTCGTCGCTGGAGGGCGCCGGCGCGGTCATCGGCCAGATCTATCCGGCCACCCACATGCTCATCATCAGCCGCGGTGTCTTCAGCAAGGCGCTCGGCTTCGCCGACCTGCAGGCCTCCTACCTGCCGCTCGTGCTGGCGGTGCCGGTCATCCTGCTGCTGGCCGCCGCCCGACTGAAAAAACAGGCCTCCTGAACCATGCGCCGCGCCGCCGTCATCTTCCGCCTCGGGGTCAAGGAGCTGTGGAGCCTGGCCCGCGACCCGGTCATGCTGACGCTGATCGGCTTCACCTTCACCGTCAGCATTTACGTCGCCGCGACGGCAATGCCCGAGCCCCTGCACCACGCCGCGCTCGCCGTGGTCGACGAGGACCAGTCGCAGCTCTCCGCGCGCCTGATCGACGCCTTCCAGCCGCCACGCTTTTGGGTCACGTCCGGCCTGACCACGGCGCAGGTCGATCCCGAGCTCGACGCCGGCAACCAGACCTTTGTCATCGACATCCCGCCCCACTTCCAGCGTGACGTCCTGGCCGGCAAGCAGCCGGCGATCCAGCTCAATGTCGATGCCACGCGCATGAGCCAGGCCTTCACCGGCAGCGGCTACATTCAGCAGATCCTGCAGGAGGAAGTATCGGCCTTCGTGCGCCGCCATCGCGGCGAGTCGGCCGAACCCGTCACCCTGGCCCTGCGCGCCCGTTTCAATCCCAACCTCACCGAGTCCTGGTTTGGCGCGCTCAACGAGCTGATCAACCTGATCACGATGCTGTCGATCATCCTCACCGGTGCCGCCCTGCTGCGCGAGCGCGAGCACGGCACGGTCGAGCACCTGCTGGTGATGCCGGTGACGCCGGGCGAGATCATGTTCGCCAAGGTCTGGTCGATGGCGCTCGTCGTCCTGGTGGCGTCCTTCATCTCGCTGCGCTTCGTGATTCAAGGCGCGCTCGGCGTGCCCGTGCAGGGTTCCGTGCCGTTGTTCTTCGCGGGCGCCGCCCTGCACCTGTTTGCCACCACCTCGATGGGCATCTTCCTGGCCACCCTGGCGCGAGGCATGCCGCAGTTTGGCATGCTGCTGGTGCTGGTGCTGATCCCGCTGGAGATGCTCTCGGGCGGGGTCACCCCCCAGGAGAACATGCCGCTCTTCGTACGCGAGATCATGCAGCTCGCACCCACCAGCCACTTCATCAGCCTGGGCAAGGCCATCCTCTTCCGCGGCGCCGGCTTCGACGCCGTCTGGCCGTCCTTCCTGGCCCTGACCGGCATCGGCAGCCTGCTCTACCTGCTGTCGCTGCGCCGCTTCCGGCGCACGATCAGCGATCTGGCGTGAGGAGTCCTGGCGGGCCGGCCGTCCAGGACTTCTGTCCGCGTCGCATGAACCGCCGATCGACGGGCCGAAGCATTGGCTGAGCTTGGTTCGGAGACAGCAAGACTCGGAGTTCTTGTCAGGCCGTTGCACCTGACCCCATTTGGGCTGTCACACCGGCACGACAAGTCCCTCGGCTTCGGCCAATCGCCTCTGGTTGGCATCAAAGGTGAGGAACTCGGTGGCACCGAGCTGCAGGGCGGTGGCCACGTGCAGGATGTCGGCCAAGCGGTGTCCTGCCGCGAGGGTGTGGGCACTGCTCAGCGCCTCCGCCCGTTGATGCACGGCGGCCCAGTCCACCGACACCATGGAGAGCAGGCCCGCGTTGAGGTCCTTTTGCAGATCGCTCAGCATCTGCTGCCCATGCCTTGCCGGGAAACCCTTGCTGCGGTCGTTCAGATGGAGTCGGATTTGCAGTCGGGTGGACTGTCGAAACTCGAGCAGCAACAGGCTCGACACCTGCAAGCTCCCCCTCAATCCATGCATGAAGTGATCGGCGCGCGCGGAGTTCTCCTGCGTCCGATATAGAGCGCAGAGGAAGGAGGTGTCGGGGAAAGGGGTCATCCTTCCTCGCCTTCCAGTTCATCCGCCCGCATGGCCGCGACTTCCGCCTCGGTGAACACCCGATCCCCCCAAATCGCCCGCCGCCGTGCCGCGAAATCCGGCTTCGCGGTTGGCGCTGAGTCCACGCTCGTCCAGGCCTTGAGCAGGCCGATGGGTTGGCCTCGTTTTTCGATCCGAATGTCTTCGCCCTCCAGAAGCCAAGCTTCGAGCTTGGCGAAGGAGTTTCGCAAATCCCGAACGGTCACGGTTTTCATGATGTGGACATAATATGTCCACATCGACAGACGTCAATGCCTTTCGCTAGCGGTGCTGCCTCTGGAGACGCGGGCAGTCGATCCCGCGGGTCGCTGCCCCGCACTACAGCCAAACCCAGCGGGTCGCTGCCCCGCACTACAGCCAAACCCAGCGGGTCGCTGCCCCGCGCTACAGAAGACGTCCACAAAAAACCCCGGCCTCGCGGCCGGGGTTGGGAGGGGGCTGTCGGCAGCTCAGTCGAGCGGGCGGATCCAGATGTTGCGCAGGCGGACCGGGGGTTCGTTTTTGTGGTCCTGCAGGCGGATGGCGGCCTTGGCGGGGAAGACGCCGTCGTAGTTGGTGATGTTCTTGTGCTTGGTCGGGCCCTGGATGAGGGTGTTGTTCTGGACAACAATGCCGTTGATCAGGGTGGTGATGCGGGCGGGCTCGAGCACCTTGCCGGCAGCGTCGAGCTTGGGCGCGGTGAAGAGGATGTCGTAGCTCTGCCATTCCCCGGCCTTGCGCACGGCGTTCACCAGCGGCGGGGTCTGGCCGTAGATGGCGCCGGCCATGCCGTCGGCATAGGTGGGGTTGTTGTCGCAGTCGAGGATCTGGCTCTCGTAGCGGTCCATGAGGAAGACGCCGCCGTTGCCCTTCTTCTGCGAGTTGCCCTTGGTGTGCGGCTCGCTCTTCCACTCGAGGTGGAGCTGGCAGCTGGCGAACTCCTGCTTGGTCCAGGCGTCGCCGCCGTCGACGAGCAGCTCGCCGTTTTCGATCTTCCAGGGGCAGGGCGCCCACTCGTTGGTGAACTTGCCGTCGGGGCCCTTTTTCTTCGACTGGAAGGCGTCGGTGCTGGTGCCGTCGAAGAGCACGATGGCATCGGAGGGCGCGCCGCCGGGCTTGGCGGCGGGGGTGACCACGGCCGGGTGGGGGCGGGCGATGTCATGGACCCGCCACTTGCTGCCGGGGATGACCGGGGTGTCGGTGTAGCCGGTGGGGGTGGGCTTTTCCTGGGCCTGGGAAGCCAGGGCGGCAAGGCAGAGGGCGGGAAGGAGGAACTTCTTCATGAGCGGGGTGCAAACGAGCCGAGGGCGCGGCTTGTTGCAAGTCCGGGCTCAGGTGGTCTGGAGGCGGCGCAGACGGCGGCGGCGGAACCAGGCGAGCGCGGCGGGGCGCAGTCGGGCGTGCAGGAAGAACACCGCGATGTAGGCGAGCAGGCCGGCGAGCACGATGTTGACCGACATGCCGAGGATGAAGGACTTGCCCCACATGAGGGCGTCCATGCTCTTCTCGTTGATTTCAGCGACGTCCTGCACCTCGACCTCGGGGCGGACGAACAGGCCGCCCATGCGCAGGTTGAGATAGAAGAGGAAGGGCCAGAAAAAGGTCAACGAGGCGCCGCCGGCGAGGCCGGCGATGACGTTGCCGCCAAACAGGCGGGCGACGAAGCCGGAGATCAGCACGCCGAAGCCGAAGCTCGGGATGAAGTTGATGATCATGCCCAGGGCGAAGCCGCGGGCGACGCGCTCGCTGGCGTCCTTGACGCGAAAGACGCGCAGCACCATGGATTTGGTGCCGCGGCGCAGGCGGGAACCGAGGTGGCAAAGTTTCTGGAGCAGGGGCGAGATCAACGGGGAAAACATGACCATGGCACAGGTTCGCGCCGGGTTCAAATGGCGGAGCGCCGGTCTTCAGCCGCGCCAGCCGCCGTTGATCTCGATCGTCTGACCGGTGATGTAGGAGGCGAGGGGCGAGCAGAGGAAGAGCACGACGTGGGCGACCTCTTCCGGCGTGCCAAAACGGCCGAGCGGGATGTTCTTGAGCATGTCCGCACGCACGTTCTCCGGGATGGTGGCGGCCATGCTGGTGTCAATGACGCCGGGGGCGACCGAGTTGGCGCGGATGCCGCGGCGGGCGCCCTCGCGGCTGAGCACGCGCATCATCGCCTGCACGCCGGCCTTGGCGGAGGCGTAGTTGACCTGGCCGTAAAAACCCTGAATGGCGGCGATGCTGCCGAAGCTGACGACCGCGCCGTGGTCGCGCAGGATCTCGAGGGCGTACTTGCAGCAGTGGAAGACGCCGGAGAGGTTGACGTCGATGACCGCGTCCCATTCCTCGTGGCTCATCTTGGCGAGGGTGCGGTCGCGCAGGATGGCGGCGTTGTTGATGAGGAAGTCGAGCCCGCCATGGCGGGCCTGGGCCTCGCCCATCATCGCGCGCACCTGGTCGGGTTTGGCGACGTCGGCGGCGATGACGCTGGCGCTGTCGGTGCGCAGCAGGTTGAGTTCTTCGGCGAGCGCCTCGGCGTCGCGGGCGGTGTTCGCCAGGCCCGGGTGATTGATCACCACCGTGGCACCGGCGCGGTGGAAGGTGCGGGCGATCTGGGCGCCGATGCCCTGGGAGGCGCCGGTGATGAGGGCGGTCTGGCCGGTGAGTTGGATGGGGATCATGGCGGTGCGGCGCCGCGGGGCGCTTCTTCTAAGACGGTCGTTGCAGGCCGTTTCTCAAGGGCGATCGCCCTTCATTCTCGCCGTTGACGGCTCCGGCCGGCGGTGACAGCGTGACCCGGTTTTGCTTGATCCAAAGCGTACTTCACCAACGTTTCCTTCCGACGTGAACCCTTCACCCCAAAAATCCCACATGACCTGGCTTACCTTCGCGCTGCTCACCGTTCTCTCCTGGGGTGTCTATGGTGTCATCCTGCACGCCGCGCGCTCGAAGATGCCCATGGGTGCGGAGACGCCGAACGCCGGCCTGAAGGCCTTCCTCTTTGTCTGCATCGCCTACGCCATCATCGGCGTGGTCGCCGCCCTGGTGCTGAAGGCGCGCGGCACCAACTGGAGTTTCACGGGTGAGACCGGCAGCGGCATCCCGCTGAGCCTGGTCGCCGGCATCGCGGGTGCCCTCGGCGCCCTGACCCTGGTGCTGGCGCTCGGCGCCGCGGCGACACCGGCCATCAAGGGCGGCGGCGGCTTTGGCGTCGCGGCAGCCGCGGCGGTCATGCCCATCGTCTTCGCCGGCGCGCCGATCGTCAACACGATCACCGCCATGATCATCCATCCGCCCGCCGGCGGCTGGTCGAAACTGCCCCTGCCCTTCATCGCCGGCTGCGTGCTCGCCGCCGGCGGTGCCTTCTTGGTCGCCAAGTTCGCCCCCTCGAACACCGGCACCGCCGCCGCGCACCCCGCCTCCGGCGCACCCCACGCGCCCGGCAAGTGACGCCCGCGCCGCCCCTCGGGCGGCCGTTCCCGACCAATGCCCGACGCCGCCCTCCACGTCCTGAAGACCCTGCGCGCGGCCGGCCATGAGGCCCTGCTTGCCGGCGGCTGTGTGCGCGATTTCCTGCTCGGCAAGCACCCGAAGGATCACGACGTCGCCACCAGCGCCACCCCGGACCAGGTGGTCGCCCTCTTTCCCGGCGCGCGCACGGTCGGCGCCCACTTCGGCGTCGTCATCGTCCGCCACGACCACGAGCATGTCGAGGTCGCCACCTTCCGCACCGACGGCAGCTACAAGGACGGTCGCCGGCCGCAGACGGTGAGCTTTTCGACGGCCGAGGAGGATGCCAAGCGCCGCGACTTCACCATCAACGGCATCTTCCGCGACCCGATCGAGAACCGCATCATCGACTACGTCGGCGGCCAGGAGGACCTGCGGGCGCGCCGGCTGCGGGCCATTGGCGACCCGCACCTGCGCTTTGAGGAGGATCGCCTGCGCCTGCTGCGCGCCGTGCGGTTTGCCGCCACGCTGGGTTTTGAGATCGAGCCGGTCACCTGGGCGGCGCTGCGCGCCCATGCCGGCGGCCTGGGCGACGTCAGCGCCGAGCGCATCCGCGACGAGTTGATCAAGATCCTGCTCTGCCCGAGCCGCCTGCGCGGCTTTGATCTGCTGGTCGAAAGCGGCCTGATGGCCGTCGTGCTGCCGGAGATCCTCGACCTGCGCGGGGTCGAGCAGCCGCCGCAGTGGCATCCCGAGGGCGATGTCTTTGTGCACACCCGACTCATGCTCAGCCTGCTGCCGGAGCGGGTGTCCCTGCCGCTGGTGCTGGCCGTGCTGCTGCACGACATCGCCAAGCCGGCGACCTTCACCCGCGACGCCGACGGTCGCATCCGCTTCAACGGTCACGACAAGCTCGGGGCGGAGATGAGTGAAGCCATCCTGCGCCGCTTGAAGTTTCCCAACGATGTCATCGAGCCGGTGATGGGCATGGTGGAGCGGCACATGACCTTCAAGGACGTGCCGAAGATGCGCCGCAGCACCCTGCGCCGGCTGATGGCGCGGCCGACCTTTGCCGACGAGCTGGAGCTGCACCGGGTCGACTGCCTGGGTTCGAACGGCCTGCTCGACAATCATGCGTTCCTGGTCGCCAAGCAGGCGGAATTCGCCAGCGCACCGCTGCTGCCGAACTGGCTGCTGACCGGGGCCGATCTGATCGCCGCCGGCTGGAGCCCGGGGCCGGAGCTGGGACGAGCGCTGACGGCCGTGCAGAATGCCCAGCTCGAGGGCCAGGTCGCCACCCGCGAGGAGGCGCTGGCCTGGCTGGCGCGGCAGGCGACGTGAAGCTGCGGCAAACCGTTTGCACGCGGACGCCGCCCCGCTTCACTGGCGGTCCATGAATTCGATCCAACTTGCCGGCCGCAAGGCCATCGTCACCGGCGGTGCGCGCGGCATCGGCCACGCCATCGCCGAACGCCTTCTGCAATCCGGCGCCGCCGTCTGCCTCTGGGACATCGACGCCGCCGCCCTCGAGACGGCACGCGCCGAACTCGCCGCCCACGGCGAGGTGGCGGTCGCCCAGGTCGACGTCACCTCCGCAGACTCCGTCGAGGCCGCGGTGCAGACGACCCTGGCCGCCTTCGGCAAGATCGACATCCTGGTCAACAATGCCGGCATCGCCGGCAACAACGCCAAGGTCTGGGAACTGTCGCCCGAGGAGTGGCGCCGCGTCGTCGACATCAACCTGACCGGTCCCTTCCTGTGCTGCCGGGCGGTGGTGCCTCACCTGGTCGCCAACGGCTACGGCCGCATCGTCAACATCGCCTCGATCGCCGGCAAGGAGGGCAACCCGAACGCCTCGCACTACAGCGCCTCCAAGGCGGGCGTTGTCGCCCTGACCAAGTCGCTTGGCAAGGAGCTGGCCACCGCCGGCGTGCTGGTCAACTGCATCACCCCCGCGGTCATCGAGACCGACATCTTCGCGCAGATGACCCAGACGCACATCGATTACATGCTGTCCAAGATCCCGATGGCGCGCTTCGGCCAGAAGCATGAGGCGGCGGCCCTGGTCGCCTGGCTCAGCTCGGAGGACTGCTCGTTCTCGACCGGCGCGGTCTTCGACCTGTCCGGCGGTCGCGCGACGTACTGAGTCCTTCGGCGGTTGAAACGCAGGGCTGACCTGCGCAGGCCGAGCCGTCAATACGGCACCCGGTCGGGTTTGGCGAGCCAGTCGGCAAACACCTCCGCGGCCTCGTCGTGCAGGGCCTGCCCCATGGGCAGGCGCCGCTGGTCCGTCGACCGGGCGAGTTCCTCGTAGAGAAAGGCGTCGTCAAAACCTCCCGCCGCGGCGTCGGCGCGGGTGGCGGCAAAAACGATGCGGTCGATGCGCGCCCAGTAGGCCGCGGCCAGGCACATCGGGCAGGGTTCGCAGCTGGTGTAAAGCACGCAGCCGGCGAGCGAAAACTGCTGCAGTCGCGCCGCCGCGCCGCGCAGGGCGACGACTTCCGCGTGAGCGGTGGGATCACAGGTTGTCGTGACCTGGTTCCAGCCCTCGGCGAGGACTTCATCGCCACGGGCGACCACAGCGCCGAAGGGACCGCCGGCACCGGCGAGCATCTTTTCCCGAGACAGGACGATGGCACGTCGCAGATGGCGCAGATCACCCGCCTGGTTAACGGGCTCTAATGAAGGGTCCATCATGCCTGGTTACCCCGCAAGGACTCGAACCTTGAACGAGAGAATCAAAATCTCCTGTGTTACCATTACACCACGGGGTAGAGGGCCAGAAGAATAAAATACCTGTGGGACGGGCTCCTGCAACCGGCGTTTCACGGGGATTTCGGGGAGTCGGCCTCGCCGGTCAACTCGAGGCGGTGCTTGCGGGTCTCCTCGGCGACCACGCCACTGAGCAGGATGAGGCAGACGAGGTTGGGCACGGCCATCAGGCCGTTGGCGGCGTCGGAAAAGTCCATGACCGCCTGGGCTGGCTGCACGGCACCGACCAGCACGGCCAGCACCCAGCAGATGCGGTAGGGTTTGACGGCGCCCTGACCGAAGAGGTATTCGACCGCCTTTTCGCCGTAGTAGCTCCAGCCGAGGATGGTGGAAAAGACAAAGGTCATCAGGCCGAAGAGCAGGAAGACCGGGCCGATGGTGTGCAGGTCGGCGAAGGCGGCATTGGTGAGTGCGCCCTTGGCCAGGCCCTCCTTCCAGTGGCCGCTGGTGACGAGGACCAGGCCGGTGAGCAGGCAGACGACCACCGTGTCCCAGAACGTGGCGGTCGAGGAGACCAGGGCCTGGCGCACGGGATTGCGCGTCTGGGCGGCGGCGGCGACGATGGGGGCACTGCCAAGACCGGATTCGTTGGAAAACAGGCCGCGGGCCACTCCCGACTGGACAGCCTGGCGCAGGGTCGCACCGACGAAGCCCCCGACGGCGGCATGCCCATTCCAAGCACCGTCCCAAATGTCGATGAAAGCCTGCGGCAGCAGGGCGGCGTTTTTGATCAGGATGAGCACGCAGCCGATCATGTAACCGATGGCCATGACTGGCACGAGGAAGCCGCAGACCCGCGCGATGCTTTTGACGCCACCGAGGATGACGGCCGCCGTGATGGCGGCCATGACGCCGCCGGAGACCCAGCGCAGGACGAGGTCGGACTCGGGTTTGACGTGCTCGCGCAGCAGGTCGACGACGGCGCTGGCCTGGAACATGTTGCCGATGCCGAAGGCGGCGATGGCGGTAAAGATGGCGAAGGTCACGCCCAGCCACTTCTGGCCGAGACCGTGCTCGAGGGCGTACATCGGCCCGCCGGCATGGCTGCCGTCGGGCAGGCGCACGCGGTATTTTACGGCCAGCACGGCCTCGGAGTACTTGGTGGCGATGCCGAAGACGCCGGTCAGCCACATCCAGAACACGGCCCCCGGTCCGCCGACCGCGATGGCGCCGCCGACACCGATGATGTTGCCGGCGCCAATGGTCGCGGCGAGCGCGGTCATCAAGGCGCCGAACTGGGAGACCTCGCCCTCTCCCTCCGCCTTGCGCGAGGTCGACAGCCGGATGGCGCGTGGCAGGTGGCGCTGGATGAAGCCGGTGCGAATGGTGAGAAAGAGGTGGGTGCCGAACAGAAGCACGATGAGCGGCGTGCCCCACACCCAGCCGGCGAGATCAGCAACAAAGGCAGAAAGGTCCATGCAGCTTGTTAAGGGAAAGCTGCAAAAAACCCAAGCAAAAGTTCAACCCGGCCCACAGAACGGGCGGGGGTCAGGATGCCTCCGCGGGATGATTGGGTCAGCGGCGGCGGCGGAAGCCGAGGCCGAGCAGGCCGAGGAAGACCAGCAGCATCCGCCCGGGCTCAGGCACCACCACCATGATCGTACCCGCCGTGTAGAGGTTCGACACGTCCCAGGCAAGGCCAATGCTGCTGAGGTCAGGCAGGTTCACGTAGTTGAACGGCGCAGGCGTGCTCAGGTTGCTGAACGTGCCGGTCACACCCCCCGACAGCCCGGACCAGTCGAACAGCTTCCACTCCGTGCCGACCACCCAGGTGCCGTCAATCGGCAGGCTCGTGCTCACCTGCAGCGTCGAGGTTCCGCCGATGCTGAAACCCGCCGCGCCGTTCACCACCAACTGGTCGTTGTTGCCGGCCTGGGCGTTGAGCGTGCCGCTGCCCTGACCGCCGAACAGATCGAAAGCGACCACACCGTTGACCGTCGTCAGGCCCACGCCAGTCGTCGTCAGCGTCAGCTTCTGCGCGCTGGAGTCGCCCGCCTCGCCGACCTGCAGCGTGCCGCTGATCGTGATGTCAGCATTCGCCGCCGGCGCGACAATCCCGTTGCCGCCGAGGGTGGCTGCCGCATCCACAAAAACCGTGCCCAATCCCGTGGCCGACCCCAGGGTGTTGGAGGCCAGCAGCGTGCCTTCATTGACGAAGGTGCTGCCCGTGTAGTTGTTGCCGTTGAGCAGGCGCAGGACACCCGCGGAACTCTTCACCAAGTCACCCCCGCCATTGAGCTCGCCGAGGTTCCGCAACGAACCGGACAGTGCCTGGAAATCGATCGGGTTGGAGGAGGCGCCCACGCTGAACCCGCCCATGTCAAGGACGGCACCATCGAGAAGGAACGTCGCATTTTCCGCCCCTGCCCCGCCCTGTCGGATGACATTGCCCGCGAGGGTCACCGTGCCGCCGGTGAGATGGACATTCGAGGTGACCGTGCGGCCACTGCCCGCGTTCGCCATGTTAATGGCGGTGCCACTGCCACTGCCAAGGGTGACATCGCCGCCTGTGACGTTGAGGGTCGCATTGACGGCACCACCCGCGCTGGTGTTGACGGCCATCACCATGGAGCCGATCCGTGCCGTGCCGCCACCGAGATTGAGGGTGGCGATGCCGTCGCCGATACCGGATCCGGTGCGTCGGGCGATGATGACGCTCTCGGCATCGAGAGTCCCCTGATCAAAGGAGAATGTGGCGTAACCGGCACTCTGGTTGTCAGGACCAGACGCGCTGCCAGAGCTGCTGCGGTCAACGAGAGTCAGTGTGCTGATGAGGAGGTCGGCGGCGTGTCCAGTAAGATCCACAGTGTTGACGTTGTTGGCGTTGGTTCCCTGGGTGTGAGCCGCCATGCGCACCGCGGCGCGGCCCGTGCCGTTGGAGGCACGCAGAGTTACCGTGCCGGTGCTGGAAGCAAAGTTCACCGTGCCGCTGCCGCGCCAGTTGCTGCCGACGGAGAGCACATCCACCTGGAGCAGGTTCGAGCCGGAGCCAAGGCGCAGGGTTTGCAAGGTCTGCGGTTGAAGGCCTGAAACCTGAAGCAGCCCCGCCGTGATGAAGCTTTGCTCCGCGAGAATCAAGGTGGAGGTGCCCCCAGTGGCACCGGTCGCGCTGGAATTGTCCCCAATGCGCAGAGTGCCGGTGGCGCCAAGGTTTGCCGTGAAGCTAGCAAGACCGCTGAAATCAGCCGTGGTGGCGTTGTAGTTGCTGGTGGCGCCGCCAACCTGGAAAGTGCCACCCTCGTTGTTATTGACAAAGGCTCCGCCGCCGCTGGCCTCGAAAAGCGTCGTGGAATTGCTCGCGTTAGCACCGAGGGTGACGGGTCCGTTGACCGTGAAAGTGTTGCCGCTCGGAATGACCAGCTGGTTGGTGACTGAGCCGCTGTTGGTGCGCACCTCGAAGCTGGCAACGCTCTGATCGAAGCCATTGAGGTCGAAGATGCCTGCGGTGGCGGCATTGCCGAGACGAACAGCCGTGGCAGGAAGGGCGTTGGCCGTGCCGATCTTGAGCGTGCCATTGTCGATCTGGGTGGCTCCTGAGTAAGTGTTGACGTGGGTGAGCAACCAGGTGTTGGTTCCCTGCTTGGCGAGCGTCAGCACGCCGATCTCACCGTCGTCGATCAGGCCGATCTGGTTGCTGATCGAGGGATCGGAGCTGCCGCTCAGGATGAAGCTCTTGTTGCCGCCGCGCAACAAAACCGCGCCCCCCATGGCCAGGGCGCCGGTGCCGTCGGCAGCCAGCGTCACGCTGCCGGTCGTGCCCTGCAGGCCGATCAGACGGTCGCTGCTGTGACCCGAGCCGATGTAGGCGAGGGCGCTGGTGCCGGTGGTCAGGCCCAGGCGCAGCAGGCCGGCTTCCGCGTCGAGTGGATTGCCGAGGGCGCTGGGACCGGCACCCACGTTGGCGATGCTGTCAAAGCGCAGGGTGCCTGCCTGGACCTCGGTGATGCCGCTGTAACTGCTCACGCCCGTGAGGGTGAGCACGCTGCCCTGGTTCTTGAACAGACCGACGTTGCCGGCGAGAGCCGCACTGACGCTGATGTCGCCGGTGTGTCCGAAGGCGAAGCCTCCGGTGGCGGTCAGGGACCCCGTGCCGAGCAGTTGCGGGCTTTCACCGCTGGTGGTGAGTTGACCAATCGTGAGATCGTGGGTGCCAAGGTTGAGGGTGGCGCCACCAAGCAGGCTGAGATTGCCGGTGCCAAGGGCGTTGCTGGCGCCGAGAGTGACGGTGCCGCCGGCGACGGTGGTCGCGCCGGTCAGGCCGGAGGCGGCGTTGAGGGTGAGGTTGCCGGCACCGAGCTTGGTGAAGCCGCCAGAGCCGGAGCCCAGGCCGCCGGCAAGAACGAGATCGATGCCATTGGTGTCAAGGCTGCCGCCGCCGGTCAGGAAGCTGAGGGCGCGCGTGCTAAGGTCGTCGCTGAAGCCGGCACCGAGGCGCAAGGTGCCGCCGGCGAAGACCAGCTCGCCGCTGGCACCACCGATGTTGGCGAGTCCTGCGATTTCGAGAATGCCCTCGTTGAGGGTGGTCTTGGCGGTGCCGCCACCGGCAGTGTTGGTGCCGGTGAGGATCAGGATGCCTCGGCCGGACTTGGTGAGATCGGCAGTCGAGGTCAGCGGCGAAGCCACGGTCGCCGAGAGCACGGGTCCCGTGGTGGCGGCCGAGGGGTTGACGACATGGAAAAGGTATTCGCCATTCCCGGTCGTGATGCCGGCGTTGAAACCGCCAAGCAGGGTGCCGTAGGCGGTGTCGTCGGCACCGCCGGTCAGGGTGAAGAGGAAGGCGCCACTGGCATTGTGCAGGGTCTGGCCGGCACCGCTGCCGATGACGTCAAGGGTTGCGACCGCCTCGTTGTTGAGGACAAGAGAGTTCAGTGTGCGCCCGGTGAGTCCGGTCAAGGAAGCAGCAAGGGATTCGCGGGTGTTGTTGCTGTTGCCCGCGACTGCGTAGGCGGCGTACTCCGTGGCGAGGTCCAGCGGCCGGAAACCGGCGCCAGCGACATAAGTGACCAGGCTGTTGCCCATGTTGACGCCAGTGGTCGTGATGTTGTTGTGAGTTTCGCCGATCGCCCAGGGCACAATGCTGCGGGTCACGCCGTTGCCGCCACCCGCGCCGACCATGGAGGCGATGAAGGCGGCCTCGTTGGTGGTGATGATGCGGAACTGGTTGTTGTGGGTCGTCGTCGTACCGAGGTTGCGACCGCGCACCGAGATGGTGGCATTGTGGTTGCGCACGAAGTTCGCGGCTATCAGACCGGAGCGGGCATCGCCACTGCTGGCATTGGCCTCACCGGTGAGGTAGCTGGTGCCGGAGTTGAAA
>CANNUR010000052.1 GCA_947523045.1 uncultured Prosthecobacter sp. | reverse complement strand
CGCTGATTCCGTGCATCGGTCTGCTGACCTACGCGCTCTGCGGCTTCAACCTGATGTATCCAGGCTTCGCCGACGGCGATTCGCAGTTCTGGTTCAAGTTTGCGGGCTTTGGCATCGGCACGGATGAGGCGGGTGTTACTTCGGCCTACAACGTCGGTTACACCTACTGGACCGATTTCCTGTTCCAGGCCATGTTCGCCGCCACCGCCGCGACCATCGTTTCGGGGGCGGTCGCCGAGCGTGTCAAGCTGGGCTCCTTCCTGGTGTTCTCGACGATTTTCGTTTCTGTTTGCTATCCGATCGCGGGCAGTTGGAAGTGGGGCAATGGCTGGCTCAACCGCCTGGAGACGCCCTTCTATGACTTCGCCGGTTCGACCCTCGTCCATTCGGTGGGCGGCTGGGGCGCTCTCGCCGGTGTGATCCTGCTTGGGCCGCGTCTCGGCAAATACACGGCGGATGGCAAGGTCAAGCCCATCCTTGGCCACAGCATGCCCCTTGCCACAATCGGTGTCTTCCTGCTCTGGCTTGGCTGGTTCGGCTTCAACGGCGGTTCTGTCCTGTCGGCTGACCCGGCCCTCGTCTCACTGACCCTGGTCACCACCGCTCTGGCCGCCGCGGCCGGTGGCGTCGGCGCCGCGATGGTGTCGATCCTCTTCCTCAAGAAGCCGGATCTCTCGATGGCACTCAACGGCATTCTCGCCGGTCTGGTGGGCATCACTGCCGGTGCCGACCAAATGGGGCCCATGAGCTCGATCCTCATCGGGCTGATTGCCGGGGTGCTCGTGGTCATGTCGGTGCTCTTCTTCGACAAGATCAAGATCGACGATCCGGTCGGCGCCATCTCGGTCCACCTCGTCTGTGGCATCTGGGGCACGCTGGCGGTCGGTCTGTTTGGCGCTAAGGCCGGCAGCGCGCAGTTGATGACCCAGTTGATCGGGGTGGTGGCCTATGGGGTCTTTGCCTTCGCCTTCGCCTTCGTGCTCTTCCTGGTCATCAAGATGGTTATGGGCCTGCGAGTCAGCCGCGAGGAGGAGTCGGAAGGTCTCGACATCGGCGAGCACGGCAACGTCGCCTACCCGAACTTCCAGAACATCCACTGATTCCGGCGGACGTTTACGTCATCCGCTGCTCCCGAGCCCCGGCACCCAGGTGCCGGGGCTTTTTTTAAACTTGGCATGACTTCTGCTTCGTGTTGCAACTCGCTGGACGCCAACCCTTCCAGTGCTTCAACCATCCCCATGATTCGCATCCCGACCAGCTGGCGCACGCTTGCGTGCGGTTTTCTTGCCTCAGTCGCCCTCGCGGGTGGCGCCATCAACGCCCAGGAGACGCCCGCCGCGCCGGCTCCGGCCGCCGAGGTTGCCAAAACCCCCACGATCGAGGAGCTGGCGGCCGATCTCGCCGACATCCAGGCCTACCTCAACAACGGCGCCCGCGTCACCGAGGCTGGCAAGTCGAAGATCCCCGGCCCCGGCCCCGGTCACAACGCCTGGCAGATGGTCAGCACCGCCCTGGTGCTGTTCATGACCCTGCCGGGTCTGGCGCTGTTTTACGGCGGCCTGGTGCGACGCAAGAACGTGCTGTCGGTGATCGCCCAGTGCATGGGCATCGCCGGGTTGGTCACCATCCTCTGGTGGGCCTGCGGCTACAGCCTGTCGTTCGGTGCCGGCAACGCCTACATCGGCGATCTCAGTTTCAAGTTCCTGGACGGGGTGGAGCCCGGCAACGTCGGCGCCGGCTATCACTGGATCAGCGACAGCATGTGGGCGATGTTTCAGCTTACCTTTGCCATCATCACGCCGGCGCTCATCGTCGGTGCCATCGCCGAGCGCATGAAGTTCATCTCGGTGCTGCTGTTCACCGCCATCTGGATGTTCGTAGTGTACTTTCCCTTCGCGCACATGGTTTGGGCCGGCAGCGGCCTGATGTGCGGTCCGCTCAACCCGGACGCGGGCATCAAGGCGATCGACTTCGCCGGCGGCACCGTCGTGCACATGACCTCGGGCTGGAGCGCCCTGGTGCTCTGCATCCTGCTCGGCAAGCGCCGCGGTGTCGGCAAGGAGTCGATGGCCCCGCACAGCATGGTGCTCTGCTCGATCGGCACCGGCATGCTCTGGGTCGGCTGGTACGGTTTCAACGCCGGTTCCGCCCTGGGCGCCGACGCCATCGCCGCCAATGCCTTCACCACCACCACCTTGGCCGCCGCCACTGCCGGCTTCGTCTGGGCCGTCATCGAATGGATCCTGCGCGGCAAGCCCTCGGTGCTCGGTTTCTGCTCGGGCATCGTCGCCGGTCTGGTCGTCATCACCCCCGGCGCCGGCTTTGTCACCGCCACCTCGTCGGTCATCATCGGCGTGCTGGCCGGTGTCGTGCCCTTCTTCGCCGTCGCCTACCTGAAGAACTGGCTCGGCTATGACGACGCCCTCGACACCTTTGGCATCCACGGGGTTGGCGGCACGCTCGGGGCGGTTTTGACCGGCATTTTTGCCGATGAACGCGCCAACAGCGTCGTGGCCGACCTCAAGGATGGACTGCTGGTTGAGCAGTTCAAGGCCATCGGCCTGACCATTGTCTGGAGCGTTGCCGCCACCATTGTCATCGCCCTGGTGGTCAAGGCCATGGTCGGTCTGCGTGCCGAGCCCGAGGTGGAAAGCCAGGGACTCGACCTCGCCGAGCATGGCGAGGCGGCCTACGAGTGAGGTGTCGCGGTTTGAGTTCAGCCGGGGGCGGCAGCGACCCCGGCTTTTTTGCGCCTTGCCGCGTCGTCCCCGCCCGCTATCGTCGCCCCCCATGTCCAAAGCCCTCCAAATCCTTGTCTGGCTGGCTGTCTCCGCGCTCGGCGCGGGTGCGGTGGCCTTTTCCGCGTTTCATCAAGGCGAAACCATCAACGCCCTCTGGCTGGTCGTGGCAGGATTGTGCTCCTTTGCGGTGGCGTACCGCTTTTACAGCAAATGGCTGATGACCAAGGTGTTGGTGCTCGACGCCCACCGCGCGCCGCCGTCGGTGACGCACCGCGACGGCAAGGATTACGTGCCCACCAACCGCTGGGTGGTCTTTGGCCACCACTTCGCGGCCATCGCCGGTCCCGGACCGCTCGTGGGCCCGGTGCTGGCGGCGCAGTTCGGCTACCTGCCGGGCATGCTTTGGATCCTCATCGGCGCCACCCTCGGGGGCGGGGTTCATGACGCGATCGTCATGTTCGCCTCGATCCGCCGCGGCGGCAAGTCGGTCGGCCAGATGCTCAAGGAGGAGGTCAATCCCTTCGTCGGCCTCGTCGCCATGGTCTCGGTGCTGGCCATCATGACGATCCTGCTGGCCGTTCTCGGCCTGGTGGTGGTCAAGGCCCTGGCGGAAAGCCCCTGGGGCCTGTTCACCATTGTCATGACCATTCCGCTGGCCTTCATCATGGGCATCGGTCACACGATCTTCAAGATCAGTGTCCGCAACGTCACCCTGTTTGGCATTGTCGGCCTGCTGGTCAGCGTCTGGGCCGGCAGCAAGCTGGGCGAGTGGGGCCTGGAGTCCTGGTTCAACCAGAGTGGTGAATGGCTGGCCATCTCCATCATGATCTACGGTTTCGCCGCCTCGGTGCTGCCGGTCTGGATGCTGCTGGCTCCGCGCGACTACCTGAGCACCTTCATGAAGATCGGCACGGTCGCCGTGCTCGCCGTCGCCGTGGTCTGGGTGGCGCCCGAACTGCACATGCCCAAGCTGACCCGCTTCGTCGACGGCACCGGCCTGGTCTTTGCCGGCAAGGTCTTCCCCTTCGTTTTCATCACCATCGCCTGCGGCGCCATCTCCGGCTTCCACGCGCTCATTTCCTCGGGCACCACGCCCAAGCTGCTCGATCGCGAGGACGCCATCCGCAGCGTCGCCTACGGCGCCATGGTCACCGAGATGCTGGTCGCCCTGATGGCCCTGGTCGCCGCCTGCGCCCTGCAGCCGGGCGAGTACTTTGCCATCAATGCCGGCATCAACAAGACCATGGCCCCCGAGCAGGTCGCCGCGGTGGTCACCAGTGCCGGTTTCCCGGTCACCGTCGAGGGCATGAACAAGCTGGCGGCCGACATCGGTGAGAAGACCATGTTCGGACGCGCCGGCGGTGCGCCGACCTTTGCCGTTGGCATGGCCCACATGTTTGCGCGTGCCTTTGGCGAGAGCTGGATGGCCTTCTGGTACCACTTCGCGATCATGTTTGAGGCCCTGTTCATCCTGACGACGATCGATGCCGGCACGCGCGTCGGCCGGTTCATCCTGCAGGATTTCCTCGGCGGGCTCTGGAAACCGCTGGGCAACACGCGCAGCCTGCCGGCCAACGTTTTCGCCAGTGGCCTGCTGGTCGCCGCCTGGGGCTACTTCCTCTACCAAGGGGTCGTCGATCCGCTCGGCGGCATCAACACCCTCTGGCCGCTGTTCGGCATCGCCAACCAGCTGCTCGCCGTCATCGCCTTCTGCCTGGGCACCACCATCCTCATCAAGATGGGCAAGGCACGTTACCTCGCGGTCACCGGCGTGCCGTTGGTCTTTCTCATGAGCGCGACCTTCAGCGCCGGCTGGGTCAAGCTCTTCGACGCCGATTACCGCATGGGCTTCATCGCCGGCGCCAAGTATTACGGCGAGAAGCTCGCTGCCGGCGGCACACCCGAAGAAATGAAAATCTGGGCCGCCCAGCAGTTCAACTTCCAGGTCGACACCGCGGTGACGCTCTTCTTCCTCGCCGCCGTGGCAATCATCTTCATCGGCTGTTTCGTCGAATGGGTGCGCCTGCTCAGCGGTGCCAAGAAGGCGCAGCTGCGCGAGGATCCCTACGTGGCCCTGCCCGACGCCGCCTGAACGGGCGCCCGACCGCTGCTCCAGGCCATGCATGTCCCTAGCCTGATCGAACGCAAGCGTGATGGCGCCAGTCTCGACGCTGCGGAGATCCGTGCGCTGATTCGCGCGTACACCGACGGTGACCTGCCGGATTACCAGATGAGCGCGCTGGCCATGGCGGTGTTCTTTCGTGGCATGAGCCTGGAGGAGACGACCGCACTGACCGAGGCCATGCAGCGCAGCGGCCGTGTCCTGGAATGGCCGGTGGACGCGCCACCTCGGGTCGACAAGCATTCCACCGGAGGCATTGGCGACAAGACCTCGCTCATCGTCGCTCCGCTGCTTGCCTGCGAGGGGGTGTGGGTGCCGATGCTGGCCGGGCGGGGGCTGGGCATCACGGGGGGGACGCTCGACAAGCTGGAGGCCATTCCCGGCTTTCGCACGCGCCTCGGGGTTGAAGAGCTGCAGGAGTTGGTGGGCCGCATCGGCTGTGTCATCGCCGGCCAGAGCGAGGAGTTGTGTCCGGCCGATCGCAAGCTGTACGCCCTGCGCGACGTCACCGCAACGGTGCCAAGCATTCCCCTGCTGACGTCGAGCATTCTCTGCAAAAAGCTGGCCGAGGGCCTCGACCGTCTTGTGCTCGATGTGAAATATGGCAGCGGTGCCTTCATGGCCACTGAAGCTGGGGCGCGCGAGCTGGCCGAACGGCTGCTTGCGGTCGGTCGCGCCCTGGGGGTGGATGCGCGGGTGCAGCTCAACCGGATGGATGAACCCACGGGTGAGGCAGCGGGCAACGCCCTTGAGGTCGTCGAATGCGTGCGCTGCCTGCAGGGCGGGGGACCACCCGACTTGGAGGCACTGGTACTCGATCTTGCCAGCGAGGTTTCGAATTTTCCCCGGGAAGTACACGCGGCACGCCTGCGCAACGGCGAGGCCTGGCAAAAATTCCAGGCCATGGTGACGGCGCAGGGTGGCGAGGTTGAGTCGCTGGAGCGCCTCGCGCAGGTTCACGCCGCACCGGTCATCGTCGATCTGCCAGCGCCGGTTTCCGGCGTGCTGCGGCGACTCGATGCCGGGATCGTCGGGCGCACCCTGGTGGCACTCGGCGCGGGGCGCGCCAAGGCGACGGACGAGATCGATCCCGCGGTCGGGGTCGATCGCATGGTCAAGACCGGCACGCCGGTGCGCGCTGGCGAGGCACTGCTGCGGGTGCACGCGCGCACGCCGGAAGCCGCGCGGCAGGCGCTGGCCTCGCTGCGGGCGGCGGTGACGGTCGAATAGCCGGCGTCAGTAGACGTCGCGGCGGTAGCGCTTGGCCTCCTTGAAGGCGGCCATGTAGGCGACGGCTTCCTCGGCGGTTTTGCCACCCTGCTGCTCGACGATCGTGTGCAGGGCCTTGTCGACATCGACGGCCATGCGCGAGGCATCGCCGCAGACGTAGACAATGGCGCCCTGTTCCAGCCAGGCGTAGAGGTCGGCGGCCTGTTCGAGCATCCTGTGCTGAACGTAAATTTTCTCGGCCTGATCGCGGCTCCAAGCTGTGGTCAGGCGGTCGAGGGTGCCGTCGGCCAGGTAGCCCTCAAACTCGTCCTTGTAGAAGAAGCAGGATTTTTCGCTGACCTCGCCAAAGAACAGCCAGGCCTTGCCCTTGGCGGCGGTGGCCTTGCGCTCCTGCAGGAAGGCGCGGAACGGCGCGATGCCGGTGCCCGGGCCGATGAAGATGACCGGCACGTCCTCCTGCGGTTCCGGCAGGCGGAAGCCCTTGCCATGGTTGACGAAAACCGGGATGGGCGTGTCAGCGGTGATGCGCTCGGCCAGGAAGGTCGAGGCGACGCCGCCGCGCTCGCGGCCGTGGCTGGTGTAGCGGACGGTGGCGACGGTCAGGTGCACCGAGTTCGGATGGGCGCGCTGGCTGCTGCTGATCGAGTACAGCCGGATGTTGAGCTTCTTGAGCAGGCCAATGAACTCCGCCGGCTCGAATTTCGCCGTCGGGTTTTCCAGCAGCAGATCAATGACGAAGCGGCCCCAGAGGTAGTTTTTCAGGTCGTCCTTGCGCTCGGGCTCGAGCAGGCCGTTGAGCGGGCTGTTGCCGCCGGTCTTTTCGAGAATGGCCTTGATGAGCTTGTTGTCGACCTCGGTGATCAGGCTGCCTTCGATGAGGGCCTGGCGCACCGGCACCTGCTCGGTTGGGCGCTTCGGGTGGGCGACGCTTTCCTCGCCGCTGAAGCCGAGCACCTGCAGCATCTCGTCGACCAGCTTCGGGTCGTTGGTCGGCTGCACGGCAAGGGAGTCGCCCGGGGTGTACTCGAGGCCGCTGCCGGTGAGGTCGATTTCGTAGTGGCGGGTGTTCTTCGGCGCGCCGGGGCCCGACAGGTCATAGGCGGTGGTCACCCGTGCGATGCAGGGGTTCTTGACGTTGTAGACGGGTTTGCCGGGCGCGGGGGTGCTCATGGGGGAGGAAAAAAGAGGGGGAATCAGGCTGGCGAGATGAGACGGCTTGTCAATGCCGCGCCTCCAAGCAGGTCCCGTGCCGGATCGGCCGGTTCAGCGGGCCGCCTCGTAGGCGTCCTGGTAGCCGCGCTCAAAGCTGCGCCGGTGGCGCGGGTCGTAGCGACCGGCATGGGCGGCGGGATCGGCCGGGCGACCGGCGACGCGGTCGCGCAGGCCATAGTCGTAGCCCTGGCTGTAGGCAGGGTCGGCGGCCTGGGGTGACGTGTTGGCGCGGGCATGGCCCTCGTTGTAGCCGCCCTGATAGGCCTCGGCCTCGCCCGTGGGCAGGCTGCGGGCAACCCGCCAGGGGTCGCGTGCGGCTCCGGCGGTCGCATCGGCAAGGCCGTCGGCCTGGCCGCGCTCGTAGGCGGCGGTCTGTCGGTCACGGTCCTGTTCACGCTGCAGGCTGCGCTGCTCTTCGCGGGCCTCAGGGTAGGGTGTCACGCCGCGGCGGAAAAGGGATCGACCCGTGGGGCCACCGCACTGGACGAGCAGCAGGGGCAAGAGCAGGAGCAGCGGCCGCGCGGGCATGGCGTCAGTCCTCAAAGCGGATCACGTATTCGCCCTTCTTGTGCATGTTGTCGTGGTCGCGGGCGCGCACCTCGAGGTAACCAATGTCGTTTTTGATCCAGTCGACCTGGCGCAGCAGTTTGTAGCGCTCGGCCAGCAGTTTGTCGCGCTCGCGCTGCAGTCCTTCCAGCTTCGCCCGCATGGCCTGTTGTTTGGCCATGGGGCGTTGATGCAGGTGAACGATGCCCGGCACCACCGTGAGCAGGAGGGCGAACTTGCCGGCTCGGATGAATCGCCGCAGCCAGCGCTCCAGGCGCTGGCCGGACGTGTTCTCGGAGGCAAAGTCGTCGTCGATCATGGCGATGCCGGAGTGCCGGCGGAATGTCAGACCTTCATGCGGCCGCCAAACACCGCGCTGTCACCGAGTTCCTGCTCGATGCGCAGGAGCTGGTTGTACTTCGCGATGCGGTCGCTGCGAGACAGGGAACCGGTCTTGATCTGGCCGCAGTTGGTGGCGACGGCGAGGTCGGCGATCGTGTAATCTTCCGTCTCGCCCGAGCGGTGGCTCATGACGGCGGTGTAACCATGGCGGTGGGCGAGGTCGACCGCGTCGAGCGTCTCGGTGAGCGAGCCGATCTGGTTGACCTTGACCAGGATCGAGTTGGCGATGCCCTGGTCGATGCCCTTCTGCAGGAACTTGGTGTTGGTGACAAAGAGGTCGTCGCCGACGAGCTGGGTGCTGCCGCCCATTTCCTGGGTGAGGATGGCCCAGCCGTCCCAGTCGTTCTCGGCGCAGCCGTCCTCGATCGAGACGATCGGGAACTTCTTCTTCAGCTCGGCGTAGTAGGCGACCAGCTCCGCGGCGCTGCGCTCGGACTTGTCGCTCTTCTTGAAGACGTACTTGTTCTTCTTCTTGTCGTAGAATTCCGAGGAGGCGACGTCGAGGGCGATGCAGATGTCTTCGCCGATCTTGTAGCCGGCCTTGTCAATGGCCTGGGCGATGACTTCCAGCGCGTGGTCGGCGCTCTTCAGGGTCGGCGCAAAGCCGCCTTCGTCGCCGACGGCGGTGTTGAGGCCGAGGTCGTGCAGGATCTTCTTGAGGGCGTGGAAGACTTCCGCGCCGTAGCGCAGCGCTTCGGAGAAGGTCGGTGCGCCCTTGGGCATGATCATGAACTCCTGGAAGTCGATCGGGGCGTCGCTGTGCGCGCCGCCGTTGATGATGTTCATCATCGGCACCGGCAGAACCTTGGCGTTCGGGCCGCCGACATACTTGTAGAGCGGCTGGCCGAGCGCGGTGGCGGCGGCCTTGGCGGCGGCGAGCGAGACGCCGAGGATGGCGTTGGCACCCAGCTTCGACTTCGTCGGCGTGCCGTCGAGCTCGAGCATGGCGCGGTCGAGGGAAACCTGGTCGGAGGCGTCGCTGCCAATGATGCAGTCGGCGATCTCATTGTTGACGGCGTCCACCGCCTTCAGCACGCCCTTGCCGAGGTAGCGCTTCTTGTCGCCATCGCGCAGTTCCAGGGCCTCGTGTTCGCCGGTGCTGGCACCGCTCGGCACCGCGGCGCGGCCGATGGCGCCGCCTTCCAGCATCACATCCACCTCGACGGTGGGGTTGCCGCGCGAGTCGAGAACTTCGCGCCCGGTCACTGCTACAATGGTCAGATCGTCCATGAGTTGAATTGGTTAAGTGTACTTAAGTTTCGGGGTTTTGGCAAGCGGGACCGGCAAAAAGCCGCCCGCGCGCCTGTCCGATAGCAGGAAACCCCGCCGGCTCAACCAGAGATGTGTCTGGCGTGGCAGCGCTTGGCAACCACTGCCACTTTCCCTCTTGCGTGCCGCAGCGGGCGTGCCACCTTCGCGACCCTTTCCCCATGGCCCTCATTGTCCAGAAATACGGCGGCACCTCCGTCGGCAACCCGGAACGCATTCGGAATTGCGCGCGGCGCATTCTGGAAACCCAGCGCGCCGGCCACCAGGTGGTCGCCGTGGTTTCGGCGATGTCAGGGGTGACCGACAGCCTGATCAAGCTGGCGAAGGAGGTTTCGCAGGCGCAGGAACCCGCCGAACGCGAGATGGACGTGCTGCTGGCCACCGGCGAGCAGACGACGATCGCCCTGACCGCCATGGCGATCAACGACCTCGGCGGCAAGGCGGTTTCGCTCACCGGCGCCCAGGCAGGCATCTCGACCGATCGCGTGCACACCAAGGCGCGCATCGTCAACATCACCCCGGATGCGGTGCAGCGCATGCTCGACGAGGGCAACATCGTCATGCTGGCCGGCTTCCAGGGCCAGACTGACCGCGGCGAGATCACCACGCTGGGCCGCGGCGGCAGCGACCTCACCGCCATTGCCATGGCGGCGGCCATCAAGGCCGACCTCTGCCAGATCTACACCGACGTCGACGGCGTCTACACCTGCGATCCGCGCGTCGTCAAAACGGCCGCCAAAATCCCCGAGATCAGCTACGACGAAATGCTCGAAATGGCCAGCAGCGGCAGCAAGGTCATGCAGAGCCGCAGCGTCGAGTTCGCCAAGAAGTTCGGCGTCCGCTTTGAGGTGCGCAGCAGTTTGAACCACAACCCAGGAACCCTCGTGAAAGAAGAAACCCCCGGCATGGAATCCGTCGTCGTCCGCGGCGTCAGCCTTGAGCGCAACCAGGCCAAGGTCACCATCGATGACGTGCCCGATCGCCCCGGCGTCTCCGCCGTCATCTTCGGTGCCATCGCCTCGGCCAATGTCGTCGTCGACATGATCGTCCAGAACGTCTCCTTCGACGGCGAGACCGATATCTCCTTCACCCTCGCCGCCGCCGACCTGCCCAAGGCCGAGGCCTCCCTGCGCGCCATCCTGCCGGCGCTCGGCGACAAGGTCACTCTGCGCACGGAGAGCGGCATCGCCAAGCTCAGCGTGGTCGGCATCGGCATGCGCAGCCACAGTGGCGTCGCGGCCACCATGTTCCGCGCCCTGGCCGACGCCAATGCCAACATCCTCATGATCTCCACCTCGGAGATCAAGACGGCGGTCATCGTCAAGGAAAGCGAGATCGAAAAGGCCGCCCAGGCCGTGCACACGGCTTTTGGCCTCGACGCCGCTCCGGCGGCCTGAGGTTGCCTGGCGGGCAGGACGGCGCGACCGCCCTGCCATCAAGAAGCGCGCCCTCCCGGGGGCGGTCCCTGTCAGGGCAACTCCAGCCAGGTCTCGTAGGCCTCGTTGATCAGGCAGTCCTCGCCCAGGGCGTCCTTGAGCGGATCGATCTCCCGTGCGCTGAAGCCCAGGTGCAGGTGCCGGCGCCAGCCTTCGGCATACTCGAATTGGCCCGACAGCTGGCCGACCCGGCGCGAGGCCTCGTCCATGCTCACCAGGTAGGAATCCATGCCCTGGGTGACATCGAGCCAGTTCTTCTGGCTGACGTGCGCCGCCAGCGCCTCGCGCTTGCGGGCGTGCACCCGGGTGGTGTCGACGTAGGCGCCGGCATGGATGCGCTTGCGCAGCGGGTCGCACAGACCGTGCGGCATGGCGTGGTAAACGGTGACGTCGTGCAGGAAGTTCGGTCGCGGCGGATCGGTGACGAAGTTCTGGATGGCATGGGCGAACGCGGCCGTGCAGGCGAGGCGCTGGGCGTTCTGGTGGTCCTCCATGTAGTCGGCCGGCGAGTGGGTCAAAACGATGCTCGGCTGCGCCTCGCGCACCACCGCCGCCACCTTGCGCAGCAGCGGCGGGCTGTAGACCAGCTCCAAATCGTCGCTGATGGGCGGGTAAAAGCTCGCTCCCAGCCGGCGCGCCGCCTCCTGCGCCTCGGCCAGGCGGGTGCGTGAGGTCGTTGGGCCGTCCATCTCCAGCGAGCCGCCATTGCCCGTGCACAGGTTCATGTAGTGCAGGTCCCAGCCCTTCTCCTGGAGCAGCAGCATCGTTCCGGCGGCGACGAATTCGATGTCGTCAGGGTGGGCGAAGAGGGCAAGGACGGAGGGCATGGAGGGTTCTTTCCGGGGCGGGTCGGGGTTTGTCAAAAGAATCCGGAGAAGTACGCCGCCGGTGCATCGGCACCTTGCAAAAGGCCGCGCCCCATTGAAAATCAGGCCGTCCCTTTTCCAACCTTTCCGTCATGCCCAAGAAAGCCGCCGCCAAGCCCTCTGCCCCCGCCGAAGCCCGTCGCCCGTCCTCCGAGATCCGGCCGATCCGGAAGCTCATGGTGGCGAACCGTTCGGAGATCGCCATCCGCGTCATGCGCGCGGCCACCGAGCTGGGCATGAAAACGGTGGGCATCTACGCCCAGGAGGACCGCTTCTGCCCGCACCGCTTCAAGGCCGATGAGGCCTACGAGCTCAACAAGGACAAGGGCCCGCTCGGCGCCTACCTCGACATCGAGGGCATTGTCGCCCTCGCCAAGGAGAAGGGTGTCGACGCCATCCACCCGGGCTACGGCTTCCTCAGCGAGAACCCGCAGTTCGCCCAGGCCTGCAAGGACGCCGGCATCATCTTCGTCGGACCCGAGGCGAAGATCCTCGACATGATGGGCGACAAGACCGCCGCCCGCAACGTCGCCCGCAAGCTCGGTGTGCCGATCCTCGAGGGCACCGACGAGCCGGTGAGCGACCGTCGCGAGGCGCTGGCCATCGCCAAAAAGATCGGCTTCCCGCTCATCATCAAGGCTGCCTTCGGCGGTGGCGGCCGCGGCATGCGCATCGTGCGCGAGGCCAAGGACCTGGAGAAGCTGCTCGACGAGGCCCAGACCGAGGCCGCGCGCGCCTTCGGCAACGGTGCGGTGTTCCTGGAAAAATTCGTCGGCAAGGCCAAGCACATCGAGGTGCAGATCCTCGCCGACAAGCACGGCAACGTCCTGCACCTGCATGAGCGCGACTGCTCGGTGCAGCGCCGCCACCAGAAGGTCATCGAGCAGGCGCCCAGCTACGGCGTCCGGCAGGAGATCATCGACGGCCTTTGCGACGCCGCCGTCAAGCTGGCCCGCGAGGTCAACTACACCCACGCCGGCACCGTCGAGTTCCTTGTTGATCACGAGACCGGCGAGTGGTTCTTCATCGAGATGAACCCGCGCGTGCAGGTCGAGCACACGGTGACCGAGGAGATCACCAGCATCGACATCGTGCGCAGCCAGATCCTCATCGCCCAGGGTTACCAGATCCATCAGGAGCCGCTCGGCCTGCCGACCCAGGACAAGATCGAGAAGACCGGCTTCGCCATCCAGTGCCGCATCACCACCGAGGATCCGGAGAACGGGTTCACGCCGGACTTCGGCCGCATCCTCAACTCCCGCAGCCCGGGCGGCTTCGGCGTCCGCCTCGACGGCGCGCTCGGCGCCACCAACGCGGTGGTCACGCCCTACTACGACTCGATGCTGGTCAAGCTCACCGTCTACGGCCGCACCTACCAGCAGGCGCTCGACCGCATGGACCGCAGCCTGCGCGAGTTCCGCATCCGCGGGGTGAAGACCAACATCCCGTTCCTCATGAACGTCGTCCATCACGGCGACTTCAAGACCGGCCAGGCGACCACGCGCTTCATCGACAACAACCCGGACCTGCTCAAGTTCACCGCCCGCAAGGACCGCGCCACCAAGCTGCTCAACTACCTGGCCGACACCCAGGTCAACGGCAACCCCTTCGCCAAGGGCCACAAGCCCGACAAGCTGTTCGCCGCGCCGCCCATCCCGAAGTCCGATCACCGCGTCGCGCCCGCCCCGGGCACCAAGCAGCTGCTGACGACGCTGGGCGCCGAGAAGTTCTGCAAGGAGTGGGTCGCCAAGCAGAAGCGCCTGCTGCTGACCGACACGACGATGCGCGACGCCCACCAGTCGCTGCTCGCCACGCGCATGCGCACCTACGACATGCTCGCCGTCGCCGACGCCGTGGCGCGACGCACGCCGAACCTGTTCTCGCTGGAGATGTGGGGTGGCGCGACCTTCGACGTCAGCATGCGCTTCCTGCGCGAGGATCCGTGGGAGCGCCTGCGCGCGATCCGCGAGAAGGTGCCAAACATCCTGCTGCAGATGCTCTTCCGCGGCTCCAACGCGGTCGGCTACAGCAACTACCCCGACAACGTCGTCAAGGGCTTCGTCAAGCACGCCGCCGCCAACGGCATGGACGTGTTCCGCATCTTTGACTCGCTCAACTACCTGCCCAACCTCACCGCCGCCATGCAGGCCGTGCGCGAGGAAACCGGCTCGATCTGCGAGGGCACGCTCTGCTACACCGGCGACATCCTCGATCCGAAGCGCGACAAGTACGACCTGAAGTACTACGTGCGCCTCGCCCGCGAGCTGGAGAAGATGGGCGCGCACATGCTCTGCATCAAGGACATGGCCGGCCTGGTGCGGCCCTTCGCCGCCAAGAAGCTGGTCAAGGCCCTCAAGGACGAGGTTGGCATCCCCATCCACTTCCACACCCACGACACCAGCGGCCTGAACGCCTCCAGCCTGCTCGAGGCCGCCATCGCCGGCGTCGACGTCGTCGATGCCGCCATCTCCAGCCTCTCCGGCGGCACCTCGCAGCCGAACCTCAACTCGCTGGTCGCCGCCCTTCAGCACACCCCGCGCGACACCGGCCTTGATGCCGACGCCCTGCAGGAGTTCAGCGACTACTGGGCGGCCGTGCGCACGTTCTACAAGCCCTTCGACACCGCCGAACCCTACGGCACCGCCGAGGTCTACCTGCACGAGATGCCGGGCGGCCAGTACACCAACCTCAAGGAGCAGGCCACCGGTATGGGCATGGCTCATCGCTGGCCGGAAATCGCCCACGCCTACGCCGAAGTGAACCAGCTCTGCGGCGACATCGTCAAGGTGACGCCGTCGAGCAAGGTCGTCGGCGACCTCGCCATTGAATGCGTCGCCCGCGGCGTCAAGCCGGCCGACATCTTCAACCTGCAGGGCACCAAGTGGAGCAAGGACGTCACCAGCATGTTTGAAGGCTGGCTCGGCGAACCCTTCTACGGCATGGAATCCGCCAAGGCCGCCGATTCGCGCAAGAAGTGGAACAAGCTCGCCGACGCCATCGTCGGCAAGGACGGCCAGCGCCTCAAGGGCCGCCCCGGCACCCATGCCGCCAAGATCCGGCTCGACGAGGTGCGCGCGGAGCTGAAGGCCAAGCTCAAGAAGGATCCGACCGACGACGACGTCTGGAGCTACCTCATGTACCCGGATGTTTTCCTCAAGTTCGCCGACTTCCGTAAGACCTACGGCGACGTCTCCGCCCTGCCCACCCCGGCCTATTACTATGG
>CANNUR010000051.1 GCA_947523045.1 uncultured Prosthecobacter sp. | reverse complement strand
AGTAATAATCGTCGTCGGGGTTGGTAAGGCGCGCCGTCAGCTCGACGCGGCGGGCGGCGAAGGTGTCAGAGATGTATTTGACGAAGATGAGGCCGAGCACCAGGTGCTTGTATTCGGCAGCGTCCATGTTGGCACGCAGCTTGTCGGCGGTGGCCCAGAGGGTTTTCTTGATGTCGTCGAGCATTGAGGTGTGGAGAGTTGGTCTGCCCCAACCGACTTGGGCGCACGGGCAGACCAGGTAAAAATTGACTGCGCCATCTTACCGTCACGATCACAGATGGATACAGCTCCAGCGCCCACTCGGAAACGGGCTGTGATGTCTTGGTGGACATCCACGCCTGCCGCTCCCTTGTTGGCTTTGACCCTTCTCCACGCTGCTTGCAGATTCTCTCTCGTCTGCGCCGCTTCCAGCAGGCCACCTGGGCCCGCCTTCTTTGTTCAGTTGCGCTTCGCTCGTTGTGACCAACTTGCGAAGGGAATTGCACCCGTAGGAAGTACGCCCATGCTGGGCGCACAACAAAAAAACCCGCTGCTCTAGTAGAGTCAACGGGTTGCGGGGTGGCTTGAGGCCTAGTGAGATGGGTATTTGGAGCGGGTGAAGGGAACAAAATCTAGCATTCAACCCATTGATTAATAAAGAATTTTCCCAGTTCAGATATCCAGTTTGGGCCAGAAATAGTACCAGTTTGATGCCTGTTGGCAAGTTCTAGCCATAGGCCCTGTATCTCTCTATAATGGACAAATGTTGGATTTTTTGTCTTTAATAGCGAACATGCCGCGCAAACCTCCCGTTGTCTTTCCCCAAGAGCAGCGCCTGCTCTCCGAGCTGGGCGAACGGCTACGCCTTGCCCGCAAGAGGCGCAAGCTGAGCAACGCGGTGGTGGCCCAGCGAGCGGGGGTTTCCAGAACCACCGTGTACAAAGTCGAGGCCGGCGATCCTGGTGCAACCCTGGGGGCCTATATCCGGGTGCTGGCCGTGCTGGGCCTCGAAGGCGATCTCAATCTGCTGGCCGCCGATGACCGGATCGGGCGCAAGCTGCAGGATCTGGCGCTGGAGCCGTCACCCGATGCCAGGCGCCGAAAGGTCAGCCCTTCACCGGCCCAGAGTCGCGAGGGGTCTGTATGAGCAAGCAGGACAACGCCCTGGAGGTCTGGCTGGACGATGACCTCGGCCCTCCATGCCTGGTTGGCACGCTTGCCCATGACCGTGGCCAGATTCGCTTCCACTATGAACGAGACTGGCTCAAGGACCCGCGCGCCTTCGCGCTGGACCCCGATCTCTCCTTGGACGAGCACCCCTTCTTTCCGAAGCCGGAACTGGGCAACTTCGGGATCTTCCTGGACTCATCGCCGGACCGCTGGGGCCAAACGCTCATGAAGCGCCGCGAGGCACTGCAGGCCAAGGACGAGAAGCGGCCACCCCGCACGCTCTACGCCTGGGACTTCCTCATCGGTGTTCAGGATCAGACTCGCCAAGGTGCATTGCGCTTTCGCCGGCCGGGCACGGAAACCTTCCTTGGTGACGAGAAGATGGCGGCGCCTCCGGTGACGACACTGCGCGAACTGGAGGCGGTGGCCTATCAGCTCAGCAACCGGCGTATCGACGACCTCGATGCCCTGCGCAAGTGGCTGGCGGTGCTCGTCGCGCCAGGCGCCTCGCTGGGCGGGGCCAGGCCGAAGGCCAACTTCACCGAAGCCGACGGTTCGCTCTGGATCGCCAAGTTCCCCGCCCGGGATGATGACCGGGATGTCGGGGCCTGGGAGTACGTGGTTGACCAACTTGCCCGGAAGGCAGGCGTGGATGTACCGCCCGCGAGGCTAATCAGGCTGGGCAACGACTTCCACACCTTTTGCGTGCAGCGGTTCGATCGCGCACATGGCGCGAGGCGCTTCTATGCCTCGGCGATGACCCTGCTGCGCAAGACGCAGAGCGAGGGCACGAGCTACCTGGAACTGGCCCAGTTCATCCGCGCCCAGGGCGATGCGGAACATGCAGATGCAGACCTGGCACAACTGTTCCGGCGTGTGGCATTCAACGTCGCGGTCGGGAACCGGGACGATCACTTGCGCAACCATGGCTTCGTGCTTGGCAAGACCGGGTGGCGCCTCGCGCCGGCGTTTGATGTCAACCCGAACATCGACAAGGCAGAGCATGTCCTGAACATCGACGATGTCGACAACCGGCCGAGTCTGGAGACGGTTCTCGGCACGGCGGCGTTCTACGGGCTTGGCGACGGCCCTGCTCGGCAGGTGGTGGAGGAAGTGGCGACGGTGGTCGATAGCTGGCAGTACGCGGCGCGCAGGGCTGACATCTCAGGCGCCGACATCGACCTGACTGCGGGGGCTTTCTCGGCCCACGCGCAGTTTCGTGCGCAGTAGGGTGGACGGATGCCAGCACTGTGCTGCCCGCGGAGGCAGAGAAGCCGCTTTCACGTCTGCGAATCCTGCCTCTCATGCTGTAGATGGGAGACGTCCAAGCGCCGCGATTGATTAACCGGGGGGGTTTACGTATAGCACCGAGATTGATTAGATCTTGTTCTGAAATTCACCCAAGGGTTGAAATTCTCGACTCCAGATAATCAAAACCTCCGGATGGAGGGACTGTTTCAGCCAGCATGTTGCTTGTTGATCTGCCATGAACCGGCGCAGATGTGCCGTCCGCGATCCTGATCGAGCTGGATCACGATTCCACGCCTTCTGAATCGGCAACTTGCTGGCTCGGTTGACGACTCACGCTATCACCCAAGATCGCCCGACTTGTCTGCTGGTCTGTCCGTCCGCTTCAGGCTGGGAGCAGTCGGTCGAGACAAGCAGGGCCGTCGTCAGCTATCGACCCATTCCGGCTGGTCGACGTTTTCCAGTCGTTTGACCGGTTCACCCTGACAGCGGACTATGCTCGACGTTTACGCGCAACGTCGAATCCTGGGAAGCGGTCGTTCGGCGACGTCTGAGGCACACCGTCATCCGACGCAGGCGAGCGTGGCGGTCAAGAAGTGGCTCGAGAGGACTACCCGGTCATCGCGGCGCCCGCCAGGGTCCAGGGCGCCCAGATCCACTGGGGCGACGATGCCGGGCTGCGCTGCGCCGACGTGCGCGGGCGCGGCAATGGGCCGCAGGGCCAGATGCCGGCGGTGCCGGTGAACAACAAGCGCCACCGCCTGTCGGTGATCTCCACCATCACCAACAAGGAGCAATTCCGCGTGATTCAAGTCCATTCATGCCGACGCAATGGATCATCGCCGCGAATCAGTGAAGCCGGCGCAAGATTCACGCAGGCACAGAACGAAGGCATCGCCGACCTCCCCCAGCCGGGCCTCCTTGCGCCAGAGCACGCCGACGTAGAGACGCCGGTGCATCGGCAGCTTCAGTATCCGGAGCAGGCCGGCTCGCTCGAACAGCAGCGCCGAACGATGCGACATCAAGGCCAGGGTCTCGGTGCGCGCGAGCAGGCTCGCAGTGATCACCGAGGACGAGATGTCGCCCAGGAATTCCGGCAATGGCTGATTGGCCAAAGCGAACTCGTGCATCAGCTCGCGATACACCAGGCTGTCCTTTGGCGCACCGACCCAGGGGTATGCGGCGACTGCCGCCCAGGTCAGCGTGCGCCTGCGATGCAGCGGATGCGCGGTACCGGCGACGATCACCATCTGCTCGCGATAGAGGCGGCTCTGGGCAATGCCGCCGCCATAGTCGCGGTCCTCCAGCACCGACACGATCAGGTCCATCCGGCCGTCCTGCAACTGCGGCAGCAGCAGGTCGATAGGGCCTTCGCGAACCACGAGCATCGTGCGCGGAAACCGCTGCGCCATGGCCGCCACCGAAGCAGGAATCACTTCCGTGCTCGCGGTTGGCGTGGTGCCGACATACAGCTTGCCCTGCACGCCTTCCTTGAACGCATCGAGCAGGTCCACGGTGCGGGCCATTTCATTCAGCAGGAGCCGGGAGCGCTCGGCCAGCAGGTCGCAGGCGCCGGTCGGAACCAGGCCCTTCGAATGGCGGGTGAACAGCCGCGCGCCGAGATCCTGCTCCAGTTCCTTAAGCCACTTGGACAGCGCCGGCTGCGTCATCGCCATCTCGCGCGCAGTCCGGCTGAGGTTTCCCGTGTCGTGCAGGGTCAGGAGGGTGCGCAATTGCCGCATCCGGAGGTGAGTCGACCAATCTCTCTGTGCCATAACTTCAGTGTATAGCTAAGGGTTCATTTTTCATTATCGCAAGATGACGGGCGTGGCTATAGTTTGCCCATGCATTCCCGTCGGCCCAACTTCCTCCTGTTCATCACCGACCAGCATCGTGCCGATCACCTCGGCGCCTATGGCAACGCGGTGGTCCGCACGCCCAACATCGATCGCTTGGCTGCGGAAGGCTGGAAGGCTGACCGCTGCTACGTGGCCTCGCCGATCTGCATGCCGAACCGCGCCTCGCTGATGACCGGCCGCCTGCCGTCGGCGCACGGCGTCCGCCACAATGGCATCCCGCTCGACCTAGCGACCGTCACCTTCGTCGACCGCCTTCGCGAGAACGGCTACGCCACGGCGCTGGTCGGCAAGAGCCACCTGCAGAACATCACGGGCGCGCCGCCGATCTGGCCGCCAGCGGGATCGCCGCCCACCCGCGGCGAGGCGCGTCGTGCACTGCCCGGCCGCCTGGACCAGGAATGGCAGCCCTCCTGGGACGCCGATCCCGCTCACGCGGTGTCCTTTCCCTTCTACGGATTTGACGACGTCCGGTTGGTGATCAACCACGGCGATACCGCCGCCGGCGACTACAAGCGTTGGCTGCAGCGCGAGCACCCCGAATGGGCAACGCGCACCGGCCCCGAGCATGCGCTGCCGGCGGGCGACTTCGAGCTGGCGCGGATCAGGCAGGCCTGGCGCTCCAGCCTGCCCGAGGAGCTGAGCACCAGTTCGTACATCGGCCTTGAAACCTGCCGCAAGCTCGAAGAGTTCGCCGAGCGGCGCCAGCCCTTCTTCCTGCAGTGCTCTTTTCCGGACCCGCACCATCCGTTCACGCCGCCAGGCCGTTTCTGGGACATGTACCGCCCGGAGGACATGGAACTGCCGCCGAGTTTTCACAACCACCCCGGTGCCGCAATGCCGCACATCCAGTGGCTGCACCGCCAGCGCGACCAGGGCAGGGCGGTCAAGCACACGCCCGCCTGCTTCGCGGCCACGGAGCGCGAAGTGCGCGAGGCGCTGGCGCTGAATTACGGCTGCATCAGCCATCTCGATGCGGTGATCGGCGAAGTGCTCGCCCGACTCGAGGCGCTGGACCTCGCCAATGACACGGTGGTCCTGTTCACCGCCGACCATGGCGACTTCTTCGGCGACCACCAGCTGCTATGGAAAGGGCCGCTGCACTTCCAGGGCCTCACGCGCGTGCCCCTGATCTGGCGCGACCCCGCGCTGCAGCAGCCTGGCCGCTCGGCGCAGCTGTGCTCCACGATCGACATCGCCCCGACGATCCTGGCGCGCGCCGGTTGCCTGCCGTACAACGGCATCCAGGGCCAGGACCTGCTGGAGGTGATGCGCAGCGACGCTCCGCTGCGGCGCGACGCGCTGCTGATCGAGGAGGAAGGCCAGCGGGTCATCTTCGGGTTTTCCGGGCGGGTCAAGATGCGCACCTTGCAGACCGCCCGATACCGGCTGAGCGTCTACGACGGCACCGATCTCGGCGAGCTCTACGACCTCGAGTCCGACCCGGACGAATGCCGCAACCTGTGGGGCGATGCCGCGTATCACGCGCTGCGCGCCGCACTGCTCCACGACCTGTCGCGGCAGATGATCCATTACGCCGACGAAAGTCCCAACCCCACCTCCCTCGCCTGAGGCCTCGGTCACACGCATGAAACAGCTCCAAAACTACGTCGCCGGCGAGTGGCTCGCGTCGGCCGAATGCTTCGAGAAGCGCAGCCCCTATGACGGCAGCTTGGTCGCCCTGGTCCACCAGGCCACGCCGGCGATGGGCGATCGCGCGGTCGAAGCCGGCCAGGCGACGGTGCGCGGCGAATGGGGACGGCTGCCGGTCAGCGCCCGGGTCGGGATTCTGCGCGACCTGTCGGCGCGGCTGAAGGCGCGGGTCGACGACCTGGTGGAAGCGGACGTGCAGGACACAGGCCGCTCCTACTGGCAGGCGCGCAATTTCGACGGGCTGCGCGCTATCAGCCTGCTGGACGGCTACTGCGACATGGCGCCGGGACTGGAAAGCCGCTCATCGACCTTCGACGCGGGCCCGGCCGGCCAGGGCTTCTGGTACACGGTGCGCCGGCCCAAGGGCGTGATCGCCTGCATCGCGCCTTGGAACGTGCCGCTGTCGATGGTGATCCTCAAGATGGCGCCCGCGCTGCTGATGGGCAACGCGGTGATCGCCAAACCCTCGGAGGAAACGCCTTCGTCCTGCACGGTGCTGGCCGAGGTCATCCGCGACAGCCACCTCCCGCCCGGCGCCTTCTCAATGCTGCATGGGCTGGGAGCCGGCTCGACCGGAGAATGGATCACGCGCCATCCCGGCGTCGATGCGATCTCCTTCACCGGCGAGTCGGCCACCGGCGCGGCCATCATGAAGGCGGCCGCCGAAGGCCTGCGCGAGGTCGCCTTCGAACTCGGCGGCAAGAACGCGGCCCTGGTGTTCCAGGACGCCGACATGGAACGCACGCTGGAAGGCGTGACGCGCTCGGCCTTCTTCAACTGCGGCCAGATCTGCTTCGGCACCGAGCGTGCCTACGTCCATCGCGGCCGCTACGACGAATTCGTGGAACGGCTGGCGCAGGTGGCGCGCCGCATCGTGATCGGCGAGCGCCGGCACGAGGGCTTCAGCATGGGCCCGCTGATCTCGCAGGCGCACCGCGGCAAGGTGATGGACCTCGTGGGTTCGATCCGGCGTGACGGGGGCACCGTCGTGTACGGCGGCGGAATCCCAGACTTCGGTGACGCGCGCGATGCCGGCGCCTTCGTCCAGCCCTGCATCGCCACCGGCCTGCCGGAAACGGCCCGCTTCGTGCGCAACGAGGTGTTCGGCCCGGTGCTGCATGTGCGCCCGTTCGAGGACGAAGCCGAGGCGATCGCGCTCGCCAACGACACTCCGTACGGGCTGGCCACCTCGATCTGGACCAACGACATCTCGCGGGCGCACCGGGTGGCGCCGCAGATCCAGGTGGGCCATGCCTGGATCAACGCCTGGCAGGTGCGCGACCTGAACAGCCCGATCACCGGCGCCGGCTGGTCCGGCATCGGCGAGCAGTTCGGCCGCGCCTCGCTGGAGTTCTGCACCAAGCCGCAGACCGTGACGGTGCGCGTCTTTCCCCAGTAATGCAGCGGAGGCAACGATGAAGATCGGACCGGTGGGCCTACTGGCCAGCGACGCGCGGCAGGCCTGTCCCGGCTACACGCTGATCGCACCCCTGCGCGGCCGCACCTGCTACCTGGTGGGCATGCAGGGCGAGATCGTCCACCAGTGGCAATTGCCGGGACGGCTCGGCTCGCTCGCCACCCTGCTGCCGGGCGGCCACCTGCTGGTGACCACCATGACGGCCGAGGGGCCGCCGATCATCGAGGGCAAGGGCGGGCATTTCCAGGAATACGACTGGAACGGCAACCTGGTGTGGGAGTACGTCGACCACGGCCAGCACCACGACTTCCGCCGGCTGCCGAACGGGAACACGCTGTACATCGGCTGGGAGGAGATGCCGCCCGAGCGCGCCCGCCTGCTGCGCGGTGGGGTGGCCGGAACGGAGTCGGCCAAGGGCGGTCGCGTGTTCAATGACTACCTGCGCGAGGTGACGCCGGCCGGCGATACCGCCTGGGAATGGCATGCCCACAGCCTGGATATCGAACGTTACCCGCTGGCGCACGACTGCTGGCGTTGGGAATTCGCGCACGCCAACTCCTGCTGCCCGCTGCCCGACGGAGGCGTGCTGGTCAGCTTCCGCCACATCGACACCATCATGGCCATCGGTCGCGACGGCCAGGTTCGCTGGGAGAAGCGCGACCCGGCCTGGGGCCACCAGCACGACGCCCAGATCCTGGACAACGGCAACGTCCTGCTGTTCGCCAACGGCATGAGCAACCTGATCCTGCCGCCGGCCTCCCGCGTGCTCGAGATCGATCCACGCAGCGGCGAGACGGTGTGGCAGTACCGCGCGCCACAAAGCTGGACTTTCTTCAGCCCCATCATTAGCGGCGCGCAGCGGCTGCCGAACGGCAACACGCTGGCCTGCGAGGGCCTGAGCGGCCGCGTGTTCGAGGTCACCCGTGCCGGCGAAGTCGTGTGGGAGTACGTCTGTCCGTTCTTCACGCCCGTCTTCCCCGGCGACGGCCCGTGCAATTCCCTGTTCCGCGCCTACCGCTACGCCGCCGACGGCGAGGAAATCGGCGGCCGGCTGCTTCGTCCCTCCTGAAATGAGCCATACCATGAATCAGATTGATGTCAAGAACCGGGTCGTCATGATCACCGGCGCCGGCCAAGGCATTGGCCGCACCTACGCCCTGGAATTCGCCCGCGCCGGCGCCCGGGTGGCAATCGTCGAGATCAACGAGGCTGCGGCCGCCGCAGTCGCGGCCGAAATCGATGCCGAAGGCGGCCAGGCCCTCGCCGCTTGCGCCGACGTCTGCGATCCGGCGTCGGTGGCGCGCGCCGTTGAACGCATCCGCGGCACCCTCGGCCCGGTCGAAGTGCTGGTCAACAACGCCGCGATCTTCGCCACCCTCGGTCGCCAGCCGTTCGACGCCATTCCGCCGCAGGAGTGGGACCGGGTGCTTCGGGTCAACGTCACCGGCAGCTGGATATGCGCCAGCGCGGTGGCGGCGGGGCATGCGCGCCGCCGGCTGGGGCCGGATTATCAACGTGTCGTCGTCGACGGTCCCGCTCGGCGCGCCGATGTTCTGTCACTACGTCACCTCGAAGGCGGCGGTCATCGGCATGACGCGCGCAATGGCCAAGGAATTGGGCCCGGACGGCGTCACTGTCAATTGCCTGCTGCCAGGCCTGACCGAAACCGAAGTGGAGAACACCGGCCGCTCGGACGCGATGCGCGCCAAGGTGATCGAGATGCAGGCCGTCAAGCGCCTGGGCCGGCCGGACGACCTGGTGGGTACGGTGCTGTTCCTGGCCTCGCCGGCCAGCGATTTCATGACCGGCCAGTCGGTGCTGGTCGACGGCGGCATTGCCTTCCTGTAAGGAGACGAGAGATGTTCCTGCGCAACGAATGGTACGTGGCGGCCCTCAGCCGCGAACTGACCGACCGGCCACTGCAGCGCGTGCTGCTCGGTGAGCCGCTGGCCCTGTTCCGCACTGCCTCGGGCAAGGCCACCGCGCTGCACGACCGCTGCCCGCACCGCGGCGCCCCGCTCTCGACCGGCGAAGTGGTGGGGGAATCGCTGGTCTGCGGCTACCACGGTTTCTCCTTCGACCCGACCGGCCGCTGCAACCACATCCCGGGCGGTGTCACGATTCCGGCCAAGGCCTGCGTGCGCAGCTTCCCGGTGATCGACCGCTGGGGCTGGATCTTCGTCTGGATGGGCGATGCGGCGCTCGCCGACGAAGCGTTGCTGCCGGATTTCCGCTGGATGACCGAGCCGGGCTGGGCCGGCGACAGCGATTACCTGCACGTGAAGTCCAACTACACGCTGGTGCGCGACAACCTGCTGGACCTGACCCACGCCCGCTTCGTCCACAAGAAGACGCTGGCCACGGCCGCGGTTACCGAAACGCCGATCCAGACCAGTGTGGACAACCGCCTGGTGCGGGTGAAGCGCGACATGCTGGGCATCGAGCCGTCGCCTTTCTTTAAGCGCATCCCGGGCTTCAAGGGCCGGGTGGACCACCGCCAGCGCATCGATTTCCGCCCGGCTTCGTACGTTCTGATCAACACCACCGTGAGCGCGGTAGCTGGCGACGACGACGACCGCGTGGCGGAGTTCTACGTGCTGAACTCGCTTACGCCGGAGACCGAGCGCTCCACCCACTATTTCTGGGGCCTCGTGCGCAACTTCGCCGTCGATGACCAGGAGGTGACGCGCATGCAGCACGAACTCAATCGCAACACCTTCCTGGAAGACGTGCACATCCTGGAACAGCAGCAGAAGCTGCTGGAGACGGCGCCGGCCGGCTGGCAGCCGGTCGCGGTGCCCAGCGACACCGGCTGCATCCAGGCCGATCGGCTGATGAACCGGCTGCTGGCCGCCGAAGGAGGGCAGGCAGCATGACCACCGCAAGCGCACCGATGCGCGACCTGCACCGGATCGGCCAGGTCGACGAACTCGTGGCCGCGATCGCGACCCGCAACTGCACGCCCGGGTGGATTCCTCGCCAGCGCCCCCTGATGTGGCCGCAGCGCCCCTCCGCCTTCGTGCCCGCCCACTGGCGCTATGCAGAGCTGAAGCCGGCGTTGCAGGCGGCCGGTCGCGTGATCGGCACCGACCTGGCCGAGCGGCGCAACTTCGTGCTGCGCAATCCGATCCCGGACAACGACTTCGCCACCACGCGCACGCTGGTCGGCGCCTACCAGTCGATCCTGCCGGGCGAGAAGGCGCGCTCGCACCGCCACAGCTCGCACGCGCTGCGGGTGATCCTCGAATCGCGCGGCTCTTACTCCGTGGTGAACGGAAAGCGGCACCCGATGGAAAGCGGGGACATCGTGCTCACCCCTGGGGGCTACTGGCACGGCCACGGCCACGACGGCACGCAGCAGGCCTACTGGTTCGACTGCCTCGACCTGCCCCTGGTGCAGCTGCTCGAGCCCATGAATATCGAGGAGTACCCGGGAGGCTGGGAAACCGACATCGAGGCGGTCGAGACCTCGCCGATGCGCATCACCTGGCAGGAAATCCGTTCCCGGCTCGACTGCGCCGAAGCGGACCCGCTGCTCGGCCCCACCATCGATTGCACCAGTCCGCTGATGCCGACCATCACCATCCAGGTGCACCGTTGGGCCGCGGCCTGGGCGCACGCGGCGTACCGGCACCGGGCAAACCAGATTCACGTGGTGCTGGGTGGCAGCGGTTGCAGCGAGATTGGCGAGCACACGTTCGAGTGGGCGTTCGGCGACGTGTTCATCGCCCCGATGGGCGTGCGGATCCGGCACCGCGCGCACGAGGATGCGGTGGTCGTCACCCTCAGCGACGAGCACCTGATGCGCCACTGCCATTTCTACGAACGACAGGTCCTTGAATCATGAACACGACACCCATCATCGTCGTCGGCGGCGGACTCGGCGGCTTGTCCTGCGCGCTGGCGCTGGGCCGGCAAGGCCATGCGGTCCGGCTGCTGGAGCAGTCGGACGAAATCGCGCCGATCGGCTACGGCGTGCAGATCGGGCCGAACGTCCTGCCAGTGCTGGACCGGCTGGGCGTGGGCGATGCCATCCGCCAAGCCGCCTACCTGCCGGATTACCTGCAGCTGCGCGATGCTCATGACGGCGAGCCGATCTTCCGCATCGACCTGAAGGGCATGGGGCTCAGGGAACGCTTCGCCGCACCCTACATCGCCATCCACCGCGTCGATTTCCACGAAGTGCTGCTGGACGCCTGCCGCGCGTTGCCGAACGTGGACCTGAACCAGGCCACGCAGGTCACCGGCTTCTCGCAGACCGCCGACGGCGTCACGGTTCACAGTCGCGGCAAGCCCGATCTCGCCGGTAGCGCCCTGGTCGCCGCCGACGGTCTTCGCTCCGTGCTTCGGTCCCAACTTCACCCTGAGGACAGCTCGGTGCCGATCGGCTACGCGGCCAACCGCACCATCGTGCGCGCGGCCGACGCCCCGCCCGTGCTGCGGCAGGAGCGCGGCGTCACCATGTGGACCGGCGAGAACTTCCACGTCATCTATTACCCGCTGCGCGACGCCACCGAGATCAACATCGTCGGCGTGTTCCAGCTGCCGCCCGAGCTCGCCCCCGACGACGTCGACGGCTATCTCGCGCATGTCCATGCCATCACCGCCAAGGCTCATCCCGCGGTGCACGAGGTCATCTCGGTGCTGAACCTGCAGCGCCGCTGGTCGATTGCGGACCGGCAGCCGACACGCAAATGGTCGGAAGGCTGCATGACGCTGCTGGGCGACGCGGCGCACGCCACGCTGCAGTCTCTGGCCCAGGGCGCCGGCATGGCCATCGAGGATTCGGCTGTGCTGGCGCAGGAGATGGCCGCCCATCCCGGTGATCCTGCGCGGGCTTTCCAGGCCTTCGAGCGCCGGCGCTACCTGCGCACCGCGCGGGTGGTGCTCGAGTCCCGGGCCTTGTGGCCGCGGTATCACTGCGCCGGGCTGGAAGCCGAGGTGCGCAACGCGCAGTGGCGGGAGATGCGCGACGCCGACTTCTATCGCTGCCTGAACTGGCTGTGGCAGCCTGCCGTCTGAACAACCTGAACCAGGAGAACTCTTGAATGAAGCTTGCCCGTTTTAACCACGACCGGCTCGGTCTCGTCGAAGGTGACCAGGTCTTCGACGTCAGCGCGGCGTTGGCCCTGCTGCCGGCGCCGCGCTGGCCCGCGCCCATGGGTGACCCGCTGATCGCGCACCTGGCCGACCTGCTGCCCGCGGTGCGGCAGGCCCGCGCCTCGGCCAGCGCCCTGCCGCTGGCCCAGGTGACGCTGCACAGCCCCATCACCCAACCGAGCAAGATCATGGCCGCGCCGGCCAACTACCGCAAGCACGTGGAGCAGGACACCCGCGATGCCGGTGTCGACCAAGGCGTCCACCGGCAGGCGCTGCAAGGCGTCGAGCGGCCGAGCGAGAAGTTCGGGTTGTTCCTGAAAGCACAGTCGTCGCTGGCGGGTCCGGCCGAAGGTATCCGCACCATCCTGCCGGACCGCCGCACCGACCACGAGGTGGAACTGGCGGTCGTGATCGGCCTCGGCGGCCGCGCGATCCCGCGTGACCAGGCGCTGCGCCACGTGGCGGCGTACACGATCGGGCTGGACACCACCGTGCGCGGCGCCGAGGACCGGAGCTTCCGCAAGTCGCCGGACACCTACTGCACGCTCGGTCCCTGGCTGGTGACCGCCGACGAGATCGCCGATCCGCACGCGCTTGAGCTGGCGCTCTGGGTGAACGGCGAGCAGCGGCAGCGCAGTTCCACTGGCGCCATGACGATGGACATCGGCGAACTTGTCGCGCTGGCGTCGACCTTCTACACGCTGCATCCCGGCGACGTGCTGCTGACCGGCACGCCGGAAGGCGTCGGCCCGGTGCAGACGGGCGACACGGTGCGTGCGGCCTGCAGCGGCATCGGCGAAATGACGCTGCGCGTCGCATCCCTGACTTGACGGAGAACACCGTGACGACTCCCCGAATTCCTTCCTGGACCCGCCGGCATTCCCTGCAGGCGCTTGCCGCCGCCCTGGTGGTGCCGGCGGGCTGGTCGCTGGCCCAACCGAGCGGCGGCCGCGCCAGCCGGCTGATCACGGGCAGTCCGCCCGGATCCCTGGGCGATGTGCTGGCCCGCCTGGTCGGCCAGAAGCTGACCGAAGCGGCCGGCCAGCCCGCGGTCGTGGACAACCGGCTAGGCGCCGCCGGCGCAATTGCGGCCGATGCCGTGGCCAAGGCGGCGCCCGACGGCCAAACGCTGTTGGTCGTGCCCGATACGGTGATGGTGGTCAACCCGTTCGTCTACCCGAAGCTGGCCTACAACCCCGAGCGCGACTTCCGCGGCGTGGCGCTGCTTGGGAAAGCCTCGCTGATGCTCGCAGTCAGTCCGAGCCTGAACGTCCGCAGCTTCGCGGAGTTCGTGCGGCTGGTGAAGTCCAAGCCGCGCGCCGTCAACTACGGAACGGGAGGGGCCGGCCATCCCACGCACGTGATCATGGAGCTGATCTGCAGCCGGCTCGGACTGCAGATGACCCACGTGCCCTACAAAGGCACCTCGCCCGCGATGCAGGGCCTGCTGGCCGGGGAGGTCGGCGCCATGATCGTCGGGATGGCTGAAGGCCTGCCGCAGCTGCGGACCGGCAAGGCGATCGCCCTGGCGAGCAGCGGGCCTTCGGCTCGTGAAATGCTGCCGGGGCTTCCCGAGCTCAAGGAATTCCACCCCGACTTGGACGTCGCCGTCTGGTTCGCGGCCTTCGCGCCCGCGGCCACGCCGCGCGAGATCATCGCCGCTGTTTCTGCCGAGATCTACAAGGCGCTCGCCCAGCCCGACGTGCGCAAGCGGCTCGCGGACTATGGCCTCGCGGTCCAGCCGATGGCGCCGGCCGAACTCGATGAGTTCGCCCGCAACGAGCGGGCGCGTTACGGCCCGCTGATCAAGGCGTTGGGCCTGGTCGCCGAATAGGCGGACGACATACCCCGAGACTTACACCGCGAGCGCCTGGGCAAGATAGGCCGCAACGGCATGGGCAAGACCGTCACGCTGCGCGCCATCATGGGCCTCGCGCCCCACCAGCGCGGCCTCGGCCATGTGCCGCAGACGCGCGACATCTTTCCCTTGCTGAGCGCGGAGGAGAACCTGCTGGCCGGCCTCAAGCAGCGGCCGCGCAGCGCGCTCGACGAGGCCTATGCCCTGTTCCCGCGCCTGGCCGAGCGGCGCCGCAACGGCGGCACCCAGCTCTCGGGCAGCGAGCAGCAGATGCTGTCGGTGGCGCGCGCGCTGCTGGGCCGGCCCGCCCTGCTGCTGGACGAACCGCTGGAAGGCCCCGCGCCGCTGATCGGGCAGGAGCTGCTGGGCGCCTTCGCCCGCATGGGCCGCGACGGCGGCCCATCCCTGCTCATCGTCGAGCAGCAGATCGAGAAGGCCCTGGGCTATGCCGAGCGCGCCGAGATCCTGGACCACGGCGTCGTGGTCCATGAGGCCGGGGCGGAAAAATTGCTGCACGACGCGGCCATACTCGAGCGTTGGGTCGGCATGGCGGTGCATTGAGGAGTCGATATGAGTCACGTGAACTTCCTGACCGTCACCGTGGTGGCCAAGACCCTGGAGGCCCAGGGCATCGCCAGCTTTGAGCTCAGGCGCATCGATGGACAGCCCTTGCCGCCCTTCACGGCCGGGGCGCACATCGACGTGCACCTGCCCAACGGCATCACGCGGCAGTATTCGCTGTGCAACGCGCCGGGTGAGCGGCACAGCTACCTGATCGCGGTGCTGCGCGAGCCGCAGTCGCGCGGCGGCTCGGCCAGCCGTGGATGTTGGGGTGATCTCGCATTCGGTGCTGTCTGTTCCGGTTAAGCGTCAGGGAAAACCCTGGTTAG
>CANNUR010000050.1 GCA_947523045.1 uncultured Prosthecobacter sp. | reverse complement strand
ATGGGTCAAATCAACCCAATAACTGCTCCTTTTCAATAGGTAAATTTCCAAGAATGACAAATCGGCCAGCTCAGGCGCAGCGCTGGGCCTGACCGGACTCCAGCGCCCGCCAGACGGCGTCGACGACGCGCATGTAGCACAGGCCTTCGGTGAAATCGGGTCGTGGCCGTGGCGCGGTGGGATCGCGCACGGCGGCGATGAAGTCGCGTTCGACCGTCCAGCCGCCCTGCAATTCAGGCGGCACCTCGACCGGGTCGAGCGTGCTGCCGCGGCGCCCCAGGCGCAGGGATTCGTCGCTGAAGTCGTAGTGCAGCGTGCCCTCGCCGCCATGGATCCAGAGCTGGTCACCGGGCGCGTGGGCGGCGACGCCGCTGAACAGCAGGGCGGCCTCGGTGCCGTCGCGGAAGCGGGCGAGCACGTGCAGGAAGTCGGGGATGTCGACGGCGTCGGGCGCGCTGCCGGCAAAGCCGCCGCGGGCCTCGACCTCGACGATGTGGCCGAGCCAGCGCTGCAGGACTTCGATGTAGATGCCGAGCGTCAGGATCTGGATGCCGCTGGCCTCGCTGCGCCGGCGCCAGTGGCCGGCCTGGGCGGGATCGAGCCAGAGCGGGTTGAAGCTGTGCAGGACGACCTGGTGCGGCTTGCCGATGGCGCCTTCGGCGAGCAGCTCGCGCAGGCGGTTGCCGGCGCCCAGGCCGTGCGGGGCGGGGCAGATGCCGGTGACGAGTTCGGGGAAACTCTGCGCCTTTTCCCACATGCGTTCGGCCTCGGCGAGGCTGGCGGCCATGCGCGCCTGGGTGAAGACGTGTTTGCCGCGTTCGAGGGCAAAGCAGGTGGCGTCGGCGTGCAGGTTCGGGTGCGCGCCGATCCAGACGATGTCGACCTCGTCGTGATCGACGACCTCCTCCCAGCGGGCGAGCGGTTCGGCTTCGGGAGTGAAGTCGCGGCAGAAGGCCTCGGCGCTGGCGAGGCTGGAGTTGGCGACGGCGCGAAAGGAGATGCCGGGCAGGGCGCGCAGGCCGGGCAGGTGGCGCTGCTTGACGATGCCACCGGCGCCGACGAGGCCGATGCGGAGGGGGCGGGGGGAATCCATGGGGCGACTCTTCACACAAAGCCGCGGCATGCAAGCGGACGGCGTGCACTCGTCATTGCGCCGGCGCCGCGCCCCGGCATCTTGGCGACCCATGATCAGCATCCTCGACCCCGCCGACGGCGCCTCCGGCGCAGCCAGCCTGGCCGAGCGAATGCATCATGCCTTTTCCACCGAGGGCCGGCTGGCGCAGTCGCCGCAGTTTGAGTACCGGCCCCAGCAGCAGCGCATGGCCGGGCTGGTGGCGGGTGCCCTGGAAAAGAACCACGCCCTCGTCGTTGAGGCCGCCACCGGCGTCGGCAAATCGCTCGCCTACCTGGTGCCGGCAGTCGAGCACGCGCTCGAGCATCGGCGCAAGGCGATCATCTGCACGCACACGATCAACCTGCAGGAGCAGCTCATCCACAAGGACATCCCGATCGTGCGCCAGATCGTGGGCGACTTCCACGCCGAGCTGCTCAAGGGGCGCGGCAACTACCTCTGCCCGACCCGGCTGAAGAATGCCTTCGCGCACAGCGGCGACCTGTTCAGCAGCAGCGAGGCGGCCGAGCTGACGATGATTGAGGACTGGCTGCGCGAGCATCCGGGCGGCACGCTCAGCGAGATGGATTTCACGCCCGGCGCGCGCGTCTGGTCGCTCGTCTGCAGCGAACCGCACGCCTGCACCCCGCGGCGCTGTCCGCCCGGCAGCGGCTGTGTCTATCAGGACGTGCGCCGGCGCATGGCCGAGGCCGATGTGCTGGTGCTCAACCACACCCTGTTCTTCACCCTGCTCGCCTCGGCGGAGGAAACTCTGGCCGAGGATGCCAACTTCATCTTCCCGCGCGACTTCGTCATCCTCGACGAGGCGCACACGATCGAGAACATCGCCGCCAAGGCCTTCGGCATCCACGTCAGCGAGTCGAACATCCGCTTCGAGCTCGGCCGCCTGTTCAACCCGCGCACCCGCAAGGGGTTCTTTGCCTCGCTTGGCGAGCAGGATGGCATCCGCGAGGTGTCGCAGTGCCTGGGCATGGTCGACGGCTTTTTCCGCGAGGCCGAAGCGGCCTGCAAGTTCAGCGGTCCCTACGGCAAGGAGTTCCGGATCCGCGAGCCGGGCCTGCTCGAGGACAGCCTGGCGCTGCCGCTGCAGCGGGTCGCCCGCGCCGCCCAGAAGGCCGGCGATGCCGCCCGCAGCGAGGGCCAGAAACTGGAACTGCTCGACATCGCCAAACGCCTGACCGCCCTGAGGGCCAGCGTCGCCGCCTTCCTCGACCAGAGCGAGGAGGAGCATGTGTACTGGGCCGAGCGCGGCGGCGGCGACCCGCGGGTGCTGTCCTTCCACAGCGCCCCGATCGATGTGGCGCCGAAGTTGGAGAGCCTGTTTTTCACCGGCACCAAGGCCTGCGTGTTCACCAGCGCAACGCTCGCCGTCGGTGAGGATCCCGGCCTGCAGTACTTCCGTCGCCGGGTCGGTGCCGCGCGCGCCGAGGCGGCGGTGCTGGAGAGCCCCTTCGACCTGCGCAAGCAGATGCGGCTTTACCTCGTGCGCAAGATGCCGGAGCCGTCGAACCCCGGCTACGTCGAGGCCCTGCAGGAGAAGATCCGCCACTTTTTGGAGATGTCACGTGGGCGCGCCTTCGTGCTGTTCACCGGCTACAGCCAGATGAGTTCGCAGGCCGACCTGCTGGAAGAGTTCTGCGAGGAGCGCGGCTGGCGCCTGCTGGTGCAGGGCCGCGGCATGCCGCGCCATCAGATGCTCGCCGAATTCAAGCAGGACGTGCACAGCGTGCTGCTCGGCACCGACAGCTTTTGGACGGGCGTCGACGTGCCCGGCGAGGCGCTCAGCAATGTCATCATCACCCGCCTGCCGTTCGCGGTGCCCGATCACCCGGTGACGGCCAGTCGCCTCGAGCACCTGGAGGAGCAGGGACTCAACAGCTTCACCGCCTACAGCGTGCCGGAAGCCGTGCTCAAGCTGCGCCAGGGAGTGGGCCGACTCATCCGCACCCGCAAGGATCAGGGCATGGTCGTCATCCTCGACCCGCGCATCCTCAGCAAGCCCTACGGTCGCGCCTTTCTCGCCTCGCTGCCGGACTGTCCGACCGACATCGTCTGAAGCTCAGAAATTGAAGCGCAGGTTGAGCGCGGCGAAGGGAGCCGGATCGAGCGATTCATCGATACGGGTGCGGTCGTTGCGGTCGCGAATCTCCAAGTCGCCGGCGAAGTTGATGCCGGCGCGCACGGCCAGGCTCAGGCGCGGGTTGAACTGCCAGATGGCGCCGGCGGCGGCCTGCCAGCCGGAGACAATCAGGGTGTTGGCACGGCGATCCTCATCGAGGTCCCAGCTGCCGCCCCCGGGGTAGGCGCTGAGGTTGACCGTCAGCTTGTCGTTGAGGCGACGGCCGAGCACCAGGAAGGGCGGCGTCACCTGCAGGGTCCAGTCGCCGGGCTGCCAGATGAAACCGAGCGCCGGCAGCACCCGCCCTTCGTCGTGGGCCTGGCTGGCGTAGACGCCGCCGGCGACGCTGAAGCTGTCGGTGAACTCGTAGCCAAGCAGGCCGAGGGCGGCGACCTGGAAATCCTCGCCAGAGAGTTTTTCGAAGTCCGAGCCGAGACCGGGCGTGACGAAGCCGAGTCCCCACCAGGGCGAGTTCGGCTTTTTCCAGAAGGCGGACAACTGGGCTTCCAGGGTGTGCAACTCGCGGTCGGTGCCGGCACCGCTGAAATCGTATTCGGTCAGGTTGTAGCCGAGCGAGACGCCAAGGCGCAGGCCGTTGTCGAGGCGCTGCTTCCACAGTGGCACGATGGTGCGCAGTTCGAAGGTCTCGAAGCCGCCGCCGTCGAAATCCTGGCTGCCGATGAAGGTGGTGTCGACCATGTAGCCCGGCCGACCAAAGCCGAAGGCGGCCGGGTCAATGAGTTCGGCGGCCGTAGCGGCGGGGGCGCCGGCCAGGAGCAGGGCGAAAAGGGGGCGGCGGAGCAGGGCGGGAGTCATGCAGAAAAGCCAACGCCCGCCGTGGTCCGGGCAGACGCAAAAAGCTCCCCAGGTGAGGATTCCGGATAGGACCGACGGCTTTGCCGCGTCATCCTGTGCTCGTCTATGCGCTTCTCCCTCCTGACCCTCACGCTGGCGGCGCTCGCCCTCCAGGCCCGCGCCGAATTGAAACTGCCCGCCATCTTCGGCGATCACATGGTACTGCAGCAAAAGCAGGCCAACCCGGTCTGGGGCTGGGACACGCCCGGCACCGAGGTGACCGTGCAGTTCGCCGGCCAGACCCAGACCGCCAAGGCCGGTGCCGATGGCAAGTGGACGGTGAAACTGGCCCCGCTGCCGGCGAATGCCAAGCCGGCGACGCTGACGATCCGTGGCACCAGCCAGCGCGAGCTGAAGGACGTGCTGGTCGGCGAGGTCTGGGTTTGCTCCGGCCAGTCGAACATGCAGTGGAGCGTGCTCAGCTCCTGGGACGCTGATCTGGAGATCGCCACCGCCAAGTACCCGAACATCCGCCTCATCTCCGTGCCGCAGGTCGGCACCCAGGAGCCGCAGGACGATTTCAAGGGCGAATGGAAACCTTGCTCGCCGCAGACGGTCGGCACCTTCTCGGCGGTCGGCTATTTCTACGGCCGCGTCCTGCACCAGATGCTCGACGTGCCGGTGGGCCTGATCAACAACGCCTGGGGTGGCAGCGCCGCCGAGGCCTGGGTGCGCCGCGACCTGCTGGAAAAGGACGCGCGCTACAAGACGCTGCTCGACGGCTGGGTGCAGCGCGAGAAGCAGCTGTCTTCGGAGCAGGCCCGCGTCGCCCATGAGAAGGCGTTGGCCGACTGGAAGGCCAAGGCCGCGGCGGCCAAGAAGGACGGCAAACCCTTCACGGTCCGCGCCCCGCAGAGCCCGCAGCAGATCCTTGGCGGCCAGCATCGTCCGGGCAACCTCTACAACGGCGTGCTGCGGCCGACGATCGGCTATGGCATCCGTGGCGTCATCTGGTACCAGGGCGAAAGCAACGCCGGTCGTGCCCATGAGTACGGTCACCTGTTCCCGATGATGATCCAGCACTGGCGCCAGGAGTGGGGCCAGGGTGATTTCCCCTTCTACTGGGTGCAGCTGGCCGACTTCAAGGCCGAGCAGCCGCAGCCGGGCGACAGCGACTGGGCGGAACTGCGCGAGAGCCAGACGAAGACCCAGAACGTCATCAAGAACGGTGGTCAGGCGGTCATCGTCGACCTTGGCGAGGCCAACGACATCCATCCCAAGAACAAGCGCGACGTCGCTGAGCGCCTCGCCCGCATTGCCTTGGCGCGTGACTACGGCATCGACCTCAAGTGGCGCAGCCCGGAATACAAGTCGGTTGCCCTCCAGGGCGACAAGGCGGTGGTGACGCTCGACACCTTCGGCTCCAGCCTGCGCACGGTGGACGTCAGCGAGGTGAAGGGCTTTGCCATCTGCGGCGAGGACCGCAAGTGGGTCTGGGCCGAGGCGAAAATCGTCGGCAAGGACCGTGTTGAGGTCAAGGCGGCCGGTGTCACCAAGCCGGTGGCGGTGCGCTACGCCTGGGCGTATGCAACCTGTTCAGCGTCGAGGGGCTGCCGGTGACCCCCTTCCGCAGCGACGATTTTCCGATGATCACCGCGCCGAAGGCGCCGTGAGTTTTCGGCGAACCAGGCTTCACCTCTTCAGGGCGGTCCTCCGGGACCGCCCTGTTTCGTTCAGGCCAGGCGCACGCTGCGCTTTTTGTCGAGCTTGAGCACCGCGCCGCTTTCCCAGGCCGGCTCGGCCTTCGGATCGGTGAGCTTGGCGCCATTGAGCTGGATGCTGCCGCCCTGGATCAGCCGCCGCACCTCGCCGCCGGAGACGCTTTGGCCAAAGGTCGTCTGGAAGGCGTGCTGGACGACGCCGAGCACGTCGCGGCGGTCGCCGAGGGCGAGTTCGGGCAGTTCGGCGGCGGAAAGATCGCGCTTGCTGAAGCGGATGTCCCAGTCCTCGCGGCAGTCGCGCGCGGCAGCCTCGCCGTGGTACACGGCGACGCACTTGCCGGCCAGCTGCTTCTTCGCCTCCATCGGGTGCAGGCCGGCGTCGAGGGTCTCGCCGAGCACGAGCAGGTAGTACTTCGCCATCAGCTCGTCGGGGATGCTCATCAGCTTGCCGAACATGTCCTTGGGCGCGTCGGTGAGACCGACGTAGTTGCCGAGGCTCTTCGACATCTTTTTGACGCCGTCGAGGCCTTCGAGCAGGGGCAGGGTCATGCAGACCTGCGGCTCCTGGCCCTCCTCCTTCTGCAGGTCGCGGCCGACGAGGATGTTGAAGAGCTGGTCACTGCCGCCGATCTCAACATCGGCGCGAACGACGACGCTGTCCCAGCCCTGCATGATCGGGTACTGGATCTCGTGCAGGCGCACCTCGGTGCCGTCGGCGACGCGCTTTTTGAAGTCCTCGCGCTGGAGCATCTGTTGCAGGGTCACGCGGGCATTGAGGCGGATCACCTCCATGAAGGGCATCTCCTTGAACCAGGTGCCGTTGAAGACGACCTCGGTGCGCTCGCGGTCAAGCACCAGGAAGGCCTGGTCGGTGTAGGTCTTGGCGTTGGCGAGCACCTCGTCGTAGGTCAGCGGCGGCCGGGTCGTCGAGCGGCCGCTGGGGTCACCGATCATGGCGGTGAAATCGCCGATGATGAGGACGATCTGGTGGCCCAGCTCCTGGAACTGGCGCAGCTTGCGCAGGGCGACCGCGTGGCCGAGGTGGATGTCCGGCGAGGTCGGATCCACGCCCAGCTTGACGCGCAGCGGACGGCCGCGCGCGAGCTTGTCGGCCAGCTCTTTTTCGCTGTGCAGGGTGACGATGCCGCGCTTGAGGATCTCGAGTTGTTCGGGGACAGGAAGCATGGGAAGGGGAAAGCATGCCCGATGTCGCGACGATGACAAACGGGGAAAAAGCGCTGGCGGCGTTTTTTGCGCCGCGCAAGGTCGCGGCATGTCCACCATCCCCCGCCGCACCGTCTGGTTCGAGGCCGGTCGTGTTCACATCCTCGACCAGCGCCTGCTGCCCTGGCGCGTTGAGGTGGCAGCGCTGGCCACGGTCGCCGAGGTGGCGGCGGCGATCCGCGACATGGCGGTGCGCGGCGCCGGCTGCATCGGGGCGACCGCCGGCTACGGCATGGTGCTGGCGGCGGTTGAGGCGGGCGACTGGGACGAACTGCAGCGGCTGGCGCAGATATTGAAGGCGACCCGGCCGACGGCGGTCAACCTCGCCTGGGCGGTGGACCGGCAGTTGGCGGCGATCCGTGCCGCGGGTTGGGACACGCGCGTCGAGGTGGCGAGGGCGACCGCCGAGGCGATCGCCGACGAGGATGTGGCCGCCTGTGCGGCGATTGGCCGGCACGGCCTGGAGTTGTTGCGAAGTCTGGCGGCGCGGTCGCCGGGGCGGCCACTCAATATTCTGACCCACTGCAATGCCGGCTGGCTGGCCTTTGTCGACATCGGTTCGGCGACCGCGCCGATCTACGCGGCGCATGAGGCGGGCTTGCCGGTGCATGTCTGGGTCGATGAGACCCGGCCGCGCAACCAGGGCGCGCGCCTGACCGCCTGGGAGCTCGGCGCGCGCGGCGTGCCGCACACGGTGATTGCCGACAACAGTGGCGGCCACCTCATGCAGCGCGGTCTGGTCGATGTTGTCATCACCGGCGCTGACCGCGTGACACGCGCCGGTGATGTGGCGAACAAGATCGGCACGTATTTGAAGGCGCTGGCGGCGCGCGACAACGGTCTGCCGTTCTATGTGGCGCTGCCGTCGTCGACCTTCGACGGATCGCTCGACGACGGCCTGACCGGCATTCCGATCGAGCAGCGCAATGGCGATGAGCTCGCCTGGATGGAGGGCCTCACGGCCGATGGTGAACTGGAACGGGTGCGCGTCTTGCCGGAGGGCTCGGCGGTGCGCAATGATGCCTTTGATGTGACGCCGGCGCATCTGCTGACCGGCCTGATCACCGAGCGCGGGGTCTGTGCCGCGGCGCCGGCGGCGATTCGGTCGCTCTTTCCCGAACTCGGCTAAAACAAAGGCAGCAGCATGGCATCCCTGATCCACGGCTGGCGAGCGCGTTTGCATGCGTTGAGTCGCGACCGCGGCTGGTTGAAGCGTGCAGCGCTGGTGATTGTGGTCTGGGGCTTTGCCGTTGCCCTGATGCTGACAGCCCTAACGCAGCACAAGAGTGCAGATTTTGCCCCGGATCCGGTCGAACAGGCGCTGCGGGCGGAGTGGCAGGCCTTGCGGCGCCTGCCTGAGCCTGCGCCACGAGCCCTGGCCCTCTGGCTGGGGCGGGTCTGTCTGCGTGCCGAGGTGGTGCGTCGGGCCCAGGCGACGCCGGCACCGGACTGGACCACGTTTCAGAATGAGGGGCTTATCTTTGATTGGGCGACCGCGCCGTTGCTCCAAAAGCAGGAGCCGGTCGCGCGGCGGGTGCTGGAGGATTTTCTGCAGGCCTGGCTGGATGCACCGGCGGCTGGAGGCAAGCAGGCCCGGCAGCGACTGGAGGCGGCGGCCCGCAGGGATGCCGAGTTGGCCAACGAACTGCTCGCCACGCTGCACCTGCGTGCGCGCGAGCAGGCTGCGGCGCTGGCGCTGCTGATGCGCGAAGGCCTGCTGTTTGAGACGGCCTCGGCGGCGCGCGAGGCCGCCCTGCGGCTGGCCCTGCGCCTGCGGGATGTCGAGTCGCTAGCCAGCATGGCGTCGGCACCCGGCTGGCTGGAGGGGGTCTCGCCCCTGCTGCAGCATCATGCCGGCACGCTGCTGGGGGACGTCGGTCTGCAATGGCGCGGCCTGCTGGGGCACCGGCTCAGCCACCTGCCGGTGGCGGCCCTGGCCCTGGCTGGTTTTGCCGCCCTGCTTTGGTATGGGGTGCTGGTGCTGCAGGGGCCGGGCGAGGGCCGGCGCTGGCTCTGGCCGCTGGCACCCCTGCTGGCTGGGGCCTTCAGCGTCATGCCAGCGCTGAGCGTGGCTGGCTGGCAGGAGGTGGTGCACGGCATGAGCGCCGACGCCCCCTTTCCGGAGGACCTGTGGTACTACCTCGGCGGGGTCGGCCTGCGTGAGGAACTGGCCAAGCTGGCGGCCGGAGCGCTGTTCCTGCCCTGGTTGCTCTGGCAGCGGGTGCCGGGCCGGGCGCTGTTCACCGGTGCTTTTGTCGGACTGGGTTTCGCCCTCGAAGAAAATCTCAATTATTACGAGCAGTATGGCGGTGGGGTCGCGGTGGTACGCTTCCTCACCGCCAATTTCATGCACGCCGCGCTCAGCGGCCTGCTGCTGCACGCGCTATACCAAGCCCTGCGCTCGCGCTTCGCTCGGATTGAGGGTGTTCTGATGACGCTGCCGCTGGTGATCATCGTGCACGGCGTGTACGATTTTGCCGCCTCTGCGGACACGCCCGGGCTGGACTTCCTGGCGATGGCGGTTCTGGCGCTGACAGCTTGGCAGTTTCTCGATCTGGCCGAGCAGGAGGCGAGGCCTGGCCGGCGCTGGCTCAGTCCGGGAGCGATTGTCGTGCTCGGCACGGCCCTGCTCATCGCCTGGAGTCTGGTTGCCACGGCCGTGCAGACCGCCGATCGCGCCAGCCTGGCGGCGGCAGGCATGGAGTGCCTCGCCGTGCTGCCGCTGCTGTTCATCTACTGGCATCGACTCGGTGCGTCTTGACCTTTCGTTCGCCCGGGCGGACCATGGCGCGTTCATGACTGCGCCCGATTCTCCGCCACCCGCCGTGCTCGCCTGCCTCGGCCCCGACGGCAGCTTTTCCCACCTGCTTGCCGGCATGCGCTTTCCGGAAGCGCCGGTGCGTCTCATGGCGAGCATTGGCGAGGTCTTCGACTTCCTCGCCAGCGCGCCGGACGCGCTCGGCCTGGTACCGATCGAAAATTCCTCCGGCGGCTTCATCATCGACACGGTCGACCGCCTGCTCGACGACCGCTGCCGGCTCTTCATTGTCGAAGAACTGACGCTGGATGTGAAGCTGGCCCTGCTTGGGCGACCGGGCACGGAAGTCCGCACGATTCACTCCCATGCGATGCCGTTTTTCCACTGCGACGAATGGTTGACCGCGCACTACCCGCAGGTGCGCCGGGTGGTTGAGGCGAGCACGGCCAAGGCGGCGGAGAAGGCGGCGACCCTGGAAGGGGCCGCGGCCATCGGCCCGCGTCCAAACGCCGCCCGGCCCGGCCTCGACCAGCTGCACTTTCCGGTCGCCGGCGAAGTGCCCAACATCACCCAGTTCTATTTGCTCGGCCATGCCGAGAATCCGCCCGGGCCGGCCAACCAACGCATGGCCCTGGTCGTCGATCTGCCCGACCGGCCCGGCAGTCTCTGCCGCTTCCTCACCCCGCTCAGTGAGGCCGCCATCAACCTCAAGCGGCTGGAGTCACGTCCCGTGCGCGGCCGCCCCAACCAGTACCGATTCTTCGTCGAAATCGAGGGCTCGCCCGCCCTGCCAGCCGTGGCCGAGGCCCTCGCCAAAACCTGCGCCGACGGCGCCGCCCTGCGCGTGCTCGGCAGTTATCCCGCCGGCCGCCGCTTCGAATCCTGATTCCATGAACCGATTCCTCCTTCTTAGCCTGCTGCCGTTGGTCACCAGCGCCGCCGTTCCCGCCTTTGACGACCCCCAGCCCCAGCGCCGCCAGTTCAGCGCCCGCGCCAGCGTCATTGACCCTCGGGCGCGCGAGCACCCGGAACTCGGCTTTGTGTTCGCCGACAAAAACGGCAAGCCCCAGGATGTGCAGCAGGCCTGTGTCGACACCCGCGTCGCGCCACAGGGGCGACTGGTGATCTGGCTGATGGGGCCGAGCGAGGCTCTTTTTGAGCGGCTCAACCAGTTTGGTCTGCACGTGATCCAGGTTCACTACGCCAACAAATGGTTCGGGCTGGTCCCGGCAGCAAGGCGTGATGACGGCCGCACCCTCGGCGACATCCGCCTGGAGGCCGCCACCGGCGAGGACCACAGCGACTGGTGTGCGATTCCCAAGCCGGATGGCCTGATGGAGCGCGCCCACCAGTTCGTGCGCTGGCTTGCCCGCGAGCATCCGGGCGGTCGCTGGGATCAGTTCCTCGCCAAGGACGGCCTGCGCTGGGACAAGGTCACCGTCGCCGGCTCCTCACACGGCGCGACGACGGCCGCCCGCTTCGCCAAACACCAGGCGGTCGACCGTGTTGTCTGCTTCTGCGGGCCGCGCGACCAGTTGGAGAGCTGGCAGGGCCTGCCCTCGGCGACCTCCACGAACCGGATCTTCGCCTTCACCCACGTGCTCGACGGTGGCTGGACCGGCCACCATTACGATCGCTCGTGGGAGATGATGGGGCTGCAGGCACACGGGCCGCTGGTGTTTGTCGACCGCAGCTCGCCGCCTTATGAGAACACCCGGCGCCTGCTCACCGACTTCGATGTTCAGGGCAATGACAAGCGCGCCCACAGTTCCGTGGTGCCCGGTTCTGCCGCGGCGCGCGATCCCGAAGGCAAGTTGCTGCACGAGCCGGTCTGGCAGTACCTCTTTCTGCACCCGGTCGAAGCGACAGGCAAAAGCGAATGAGGGGAATAGTTATTGACATTCGGTTCGTTTTTTTAAAATTTAACGAAATTCGGATTATTTACCTCCGGCGAGACTTGTTTTTCAAAAAGGATGAACCCGTGCACGCAAGCCATCTTTGTGGAGGCGCCACAGCGCGGCAGCATCGAGTGTGCTGCCGGCACGGTTTTCAGACTAGGCTCTACACCTAATCCGAGAGAAAATTTTTTATTGCACGAAATCGAAACCGAGCGATAAATCAGGCTGTGGAATATAAATTCCATAATTAAAATGAAAACACACATCAACTACACTCGCAAGAACCGTCTCGCCAAGCGTCTCAACGCCTCCGGCATGACCCTCATCGAAATCAGCTTGGTGATCGCGCTCCTCTTGGGCCTGATCGCTGTCGTCTTCATGGGCCTCGGCACCTACCGCCAGGGCGCAGACAAGGCGAAGTGCAAGATGCAGCTCTCGGCCGTCCAGAAAGCGGTCCGCTCGGGCGCCAACATGCAGAACCTCTCCATCGGCGCCCCCTTGGCCAGTACCAGCGTCTTCGGCGCCGGCCTGCTGATGGAAAACGAGCCCAAGTGCCCCAGCGACAGCACCCTTAGCTACACTTGGACGGGCGATGTGCCGGACGTGGGTGAGCCCTACGGCAACTGCACCTATACTGCCACGGGTATATCGCACGCGCTCGTCGCAGCTGACACCGTGGACTGGTGAGTGCAAGCCGGTGACTCTGCGCCCGGCGCAAGTCGTCCCCTCATGTCATGCTCAACATCGTTGATCCTGGTGAACTCAAACCGGCTGACATCTACCGTCAGGCGCGCACCGTGGCATCAAAGACGAGCCGGTCGGGAGATGGCGACTGGTACCGGGCGCCGGAGGAGCTAGCCTGCCAATGGCATCTTTGGTTCGACGGCGGGAGAGAGGTCGTTTCCGCGACCTTCTCCCGTCTCGACAACCGTTGGCGCGCCGGCCCCGAGCTGCCGCTCGCCAAACTGACGACCGGTGAGGGCGTCAAGGAACTGCTCGGTGAATTTTTTTCCACCAAGTACTTCGACCCCAAGCCGAAGTCGCTTGGAGTGATCCTGCATGTGGCCGATGAATTTGGCCTGGCGGAGGTGGTTGACCTCGGCGACGCCGGCCTGGAAGGCGGCGACGACTTTGGCGTGCTGCGCTACAACCTGATGGATGAACCGCTGGAGGTTCTCGCGGATCGCGATGTTTCGCCCGAATCGACCTCCTGGCGCCTGCTGCCCTTCTGGGGGGGGCTGCAAGGCCAGTCTCGTGGTGTCGCTGTCGCTCTGACGAGAGCGCGCGAGACCTTTTTGAAGACGCTGATGAATTGCGGCGAGGAGCTGCGCATGCCCATCCGTGTCGCGGTGGCGAGTGCGCCGGTCGAGGCGCTTGCCGGCCTGCCGCTGGCGCGTCCGGACATGAAGGGCGGGTGCCTCGTGGTTATGCCCTACTTCAAGCAGACGGCGGTGTTTGCCCTCAGTCCCGAAGGGGAATTGAGGGTGGCGCGCAGCTTGGGCCACCGCGGAGGCGGTCTGACGCCAGCGGGCTTTGGTGACATTCTTTGGAACATGGCGGTCGGCGCCGAACTGGCCGGTGGCGACCATGGTGGCAAGCCGAAAATTCTGCTGGTCTCCGCCAACGCCAAGGCGCTGCAGGCGGCAGCCGAGGAGTTGGAGATGTTCTCGATCAGCCGTCAGCCGCTGGACTGTGAAACACTCGATCTGACGACCGTGCCCGCCTTGGCGGAGGTGCCTGGACATCTGTTGGAATTCCTCAGCTACGACTCCGCCTCGCTTGAAAAAGTCCGCGCCGGCGCCGGACCGTTGGCTGCCACGGACACCTTCACCTCGCTCTGGCAGGGCTGGGCCCATCAGAACTTCATGGACATTGCCCGGCTCGATACGCTGTATCCGACCCGCAATGACCTGAACCTGCTGCGGATCTCGCGCTGGTTGGTGGGTCTGCTGGCGTTTGCCCTGTTCGGGTTTGGCGGTTATGGTACCTGGTCGCTGCTGGCGGCCATGAAACACCCTTCCTGGCATCTGACACCGGAGGAGGTGCAGCAGGCCACGGCGCGCAACACGCTTTTGCTCAACGAACAGAAGCAGATCAACCTGGTGGAGAAGCTCATGCTGCCGAGGTCGCGCGGCTGGGTGACGATGGAGTTTCTGCTCCAGCTCTTCCCCGAGGACTCGGGCGTGCGTGTCGACAGCTACAGCTACGTCATGGACGCTGCGCGCGCGGCCCCGGTGGCCGCGCGCGGCAAGGTGGTGGCGCCGGAATTCAGCGGTCTGACCCGCAGTTGGCAGATCAAGGGACTGGTCAAGCCCAAGGCCATGGAACTGCTGAGCGGCATCAACAGCCAGCGCGGCGTCAGCACCTTTTTTGAAAAACTGGCCGGGGCGACCGGCGACGAGTCCTACCTCCCGGATCCCGAGCGGCAAATCACTGTCACCCTGACCCAGGGGCGCAATTCGCGGTATGATCCGCAGGCAAGTCCGGGCGACCTGGCGCGCGACCCGGTCATGGCCTACCCCTTCAATTTTGAGATCACCATCAGCCAGACCTTGTCGGACAAGGATCCGCTGGCGTTGCCGATGGACAAGCCGTTCGGAACATGAGCGCCTACACCCAACCCATCATTCGGTTCGGTCTGGTAACGCCGGCCGTCTTCAACCTGCTCATCCTGGGCGGGGTGCTGACCGCGGTGAACAAGCTTGAAAAGGTGCGCTTGCAGAAGGAGGAGATGTACCGCGAACACACGATGCGCCTGGCGGCGATTCGCAAGCTCGAGAACGACAACGCCCCCAAGCGGCCGGTCTTTGAGGACCACAAAAAACTGCTGGGCGCCGACGCCGGCCAGCTCTACACCCGGCTGCTCGACAACATTCTGCCCAAGTACAAGGAGATTGAGCTGCAGCGCGGCAGCCTGATTTTCCCGCTCGATCGCGGCCGTCTCGCCAAGGCGGTGAAGACGGATGTTGCCCGCGTCAAGACCAGCTTCAACGGCGGTTATGGGCCGATGCAGGAAACTTTGTACCAGGTTGAATCACTCATGCCGCACGCCGTGCTGGAGGATCTCAAGATCACCCGCAAGGCGCATGTGCTCACCCAGCGCGAGCACCTGGTGATCGAGGCAACACACACCTGCTGGAAAGCCGGAGAGGAGGGGGGCAGATGACCTGGCGCGCCCTTTGCCTGTCGCTGCTTCTGTGCGCCGCCGTTGAGGTGTCGGCCCAGGCGCCGGCACGTCCTGCAGAAGCGGCCAAGCGCGGCAGGCTGTTTCTCGGCAGCGACAGCTCGGGAGCTGGCTGGCTGCCCAAGGTGGAATTGCTGCCCAATGAGCAGGCCATGGAAACCGGGGCGAAAAAGCTCGGCGCGCGCCTGCGCAACATCGACCCGCTCGGTTTGTCCACCTTTCCGCGCGAGGACGACACGCCACTGTTCGAGGAGGAGTCGCTGCGCGAGACACCGCGCATCACCCTCAATCAGGCCCTGCAGACCCTGCGCCTCAATGGTGTCAGCACCAGTCGCAGGGAATTCCTCATTG
>CANNUR010000049.1 GCA_947523045.1 uncultured Prosthecobacter sp. | reverse complement strand
CAGTAGGGCTGCTCGACGAGGCGACCGGCGTGAAACTCCTGGAGCAGGTAGGGGTTTGTGGGGAAGGCGGTCAGGGCGGTGTTGAGGGCCTCGGTCCACTGTTCTTGGGAAAGGTCGTGACCCATGAAGACACCGCGCGAGCCCCAGCCAAGTTCGGAGAAGCCGCTGATCTTCAGCACCAAGCGTCGCCGGGCGCCCCCAAAGGTTCTGGCTTCCCGCCAGTCCTGAATGTCCAGGCCGGGCCAGACGGCGTGCGGAGGCAGCGGGGTGGGATCGACGACCCAGCCGCGCGGGATGCAGTGAGACAGCAATTCCCAGTGTGCGGTTGTCAGGTGCTCCCGCCACCAGGTTTGCAGGGCCGGTGAATGAAACAGTGCCAGCCAAAGCTTTTCCTCGAGGAAGGGTTTCAGCGGCGGTGTGAAGTCAATTGCGCCTTCGGTGGCAAGGCGCAGCAGCTCGGTCGAATGCTCGACTTGGTCGAGATCGAAGAGCTCGAAGAAACGGTAGAGGCGGCTGCCGGCCAAGGCGGCAGGCGGGGTGTTCCAGGGATTGAGCACCCGCCGTGGATGGCCATCGCGCCGCGGGGCGCGCGCGGCCAGCCACTCCATCTCCGGTTGGTAGTCGGCCGACTCACGCGAGATGAGGATGTCGGCTTCGGGAAAGGCGCTGGCAAAACCCGCAGTCATGCCGTCGGCACCGCCGAGCACGGGATCGCCGAGGGCGGCGTAGGTGGCATTGAGCCAGCCGGTCAGACCGATGCCGCCGGGCAGGGAATCCAGCTCGGTGATGCAGACGCCGGCTTCGGTGAGCACCAGATCGGGCCGCAGCACACCGGGCAGGGCGTCGCGCCAGCGTGGGTGGCGGCCAAGGGCGACGAGTTCCATGGGTTTGCCCTGGTCGAGCAGGCGCGCCACCCAGCCGAGGGCGGGCGATTCCAAGCTGGCGAAGTACAGGCGGTTGCAGGCGTGCTGAAAGGCGCGCAGGGCCGGACCGAGCTGCTCAATGAGCGCGAGGGTGGCGGCATCGAGGGGGAAGGGATTGGGGGCCAACCGCCATTCCTTGTCGCGGAACAGGCCGGCCTCGGGGAAGGCGCGGCGCAGGTGCTCAATGCGGAGGGCGGCGGACATGGCCTTTCTGATGCCGCATCCGCCGGGCTTTGCGAATGAAAAAACGGCCGGGCGACGGCCCGTTACTTGAGCGTGATTTCCTCCATGAGGCTGCGCAACTGTTCGTGGGTGCGCGCGACCATGCTCTGGGTGGGAGGCCCCAGCCTTTCGTCGGCCCAGACGCGCTCGAGTTCGCGCAGGACGAGGATGACCGGCGACATCTGCACCGAGCGCCGCGTGTCGCGCGAGAGCTTGGCAAAGTCCTGGCGAAGGTCGGCAAGCAGGGCGGGGGAGCCGATGCAGAGCGGGCGCTTGTCGACCTCCGGGGTTTCGACGACGAGCTTGGACACAATTTCCAGGGAGCGCATCCAGGCGCCGAGGTCGACCAGAAGGGACAAATCCTCGTCCATCTGTTCGCGCAGCAGGCGGATGATCTCCTGATGGCCGTCGACGATTTCCTGGCGCAGGTCCTTCCACTCGTCCATTTCCGCCATCTTGGCCTGGGCCATCAGTCGGGGGCGCATTTTTTCGCCGAGCCCAAGCATGCGGCAGTAGTGAACGACGTCCTGGTTGTTGTTGCGGAACTGCTGGGCATCGCCCGCCTGCCAGATCAGGAAGGTTTCACCGACAAGGCTGCCGAGCGTGAAGGCTGCCTTGAGGCGGTCGGCGGTCGGGTTCGGCGGCTGCGGCCGGTACAGGGTGCGCCAGCGGGCCTTGGTGTGCTGGCCCGCCATTTCCAGGAAGTCCGCCGGGGTCTGTTCCTCGGTCCAGAACACCGGGCGTGCGACAAACTCACCGGCGCTGGCGGCGATTGAGTCGGCAGGGCGATCCGTCGTGGTGGAGGCCTGGGCCTGGGCATGAACCGCAGCCGCCGCCAGGAAGGCGGCGCCAAGGGGCAGCAGGCTCCGGGGTGGCGTCACGTGGGGTGAAGGGACTGGCTTATAGAGGGGGGCTGCAGCTCAAACGTTCAACCGGGTGGGCCGGGGTTATTCGACGGTGACGCTCTTGGCAAGGTTGCGCGGCTTGTCGACATCGCAGCCGCGGGCGACTGCGGTGTGATAGGCGAGCAGTTGCAGCGGCACGACGGTGAGCAGCGGGCTGAGGTAGGAGGGGCAGTCCGGGATGTAGATGACATCGTCGGTGAGGCGCTCCAGTTCGGTGCGACCCTCGGTGGTGACGCAGACAACCGGACCCTTGCGCGCGAGCACCTCCTCGATGTTGCTGACGTTCTTGTCGAAGACGGCGTCGTCGGGGGCGATGAAGATCGAGGGCATGTCCGACTTCACCAGGGCGATGATGCCGTGCTTGAGCTCGGCACTGGGATGGCCGCTGGCGTAGATGTAGCTGATCTCCTTCATCTTCAGCGCGCCCTCCATGGCCACCGGGTAGTTGGCCAGGCGACCCATGAAGAGCATGCCCTCGGCGTTGGCGTGCTTCTCGGCAATCGCCTTGATCTTGTCGGTCTGCTTGAGAATGGCGCTGATCTTGTCGGGAATCGCCTCCAGTTCATCGATCATCTCGATGCCATCGGTGCTCGACAAATGATGGATGCGGCCGAACAGCAGGCCGAGCAGGTTCATGATCATCACCTGCGAGGTGAAGGTCTTGGTCGCCGCGACGCCGACCTCGGGGCCGGCATGAATGTAGCAGCCGCCGTCGCTCTCGCGGGCGATCGTGCTGCCGACGCTGTTGACCACGCCGAGGCAGCGGATGCCCTTGCGGCGCGCCTCGCGCAGGGCGGCGAGGGTGTCGATCGTCTCACCGCTCTGACTGAGCACGAACTGCAGGGTATTCTTGTCGGCCGGCACGTTGCGGTAGCGGAATTCGCTGGCGATCTCCACCTCGGTCGGAATGCGCGCGAGGGTTTCGATCAGGTACTCGCCGACCATGGCTGCGTGGAAGGCCGTGCCGCAGCCACTCAGGATGATGCGGTCGATGCCGCGCAACTCCTGCTGGGTCATGTTCAGGCCGCCCAGGATGGCGGTCGCCTCGTCGCGCGAAAGCCGCCCGCGCAGGGCGTTCTGCAGGGACTTGGGCTGCTCGTAGATCTCCTTGAGCATGTAGTGCGGGAAATCCCCCTTGTCGGCGTCGTCGGCGGTGAACTCGACGCGGCTGACCTGGACGCGGGCTTCGCCGCCGGCCATGGAGGCAACGTCGTAACGGCCCTCGGTGAGGCTGACGATGTCGTGGTCGTTGAGATAAACGACGTCGCGGGTGTGGGCGACAATGGCCGAGACGTCGCTGGCCAGGAAGTGTTCGTCACTGCCGAGGCCAACCACGAGCGGACTGCCCAGACGGGCGCCGATGAGGACACCGGGCACCTCGGCGTGCATGACGGCGATGCCATAGGTGCCCTTGACCTTGGCCAGGGCGGCCTGCAGGGCCTTGCGCAGGCGCACGGCGCCATCGGCCTCGTCGGAGGCGTCAAAGTAGCGGCCGACCAGATGGGCCAGCACCTCGGTGTCGGTCTGCGACTCGAATTCATGGCCCTGAGCGACGAGCTGGTCGCGCAGGATCTGATAGTTCTCGATGACCCCGTTGTGGACGAGGGCGAGACGACCGCTGCGGTCGCGGTGGGGGTGGGCGTTTTTGTCGGTCGGCGCGCCATGGGTGGCCCAGCGGGTGTGGGAAATGCCCGCGCTGCCCTCGGGGTTCGCCTCGGCCACCGCCTGGCTGAGGTTGTCGATCCGTCCCGCGCGCTTGATGAAGCGGACGCCGCCACCCTCCTGAAGGGCGATGCCTGCCGAGTCATAACCGCGATACTCCAGCCGGCGCAGCCCGTCCAGAAGGATGGGGCTGGCCTGCCGCCTGCCAATGTAGCCAACAATGCCGCACATGATGAAAGAAGCCGCCGCCATGGGGCGGGGAGGGCCGAACCTAGCCGCATCCGTGCCGTCCCGCCAGCGAAAGCGCAGGGGACTGCCACTGGGCGAGGTTTTCCCGGGCAGGCGTGTGCCAGGCGCAGGCGGGGAACCGAGGCGGCGCCAGTCGCAAACGAGTTGCGTTTTTTCTTTCACAACGGCACTTTTCATCTATCGGTGCAGGGTTCATGCCGTCCGAGCTGCCCAGCCTGTCCGACTTCCTCGCCGAGCCCATCGCCCGGCGCGCCTTGCTCGCCTGTTTGATGATTGGTTTCGCCAACGGTTTCGTCAGCGCTTTCGTCGTGCTGCGCCGGTCGGCGCTGAAAATCGGCACGCTTTCCCACGCCCTGCTGCCGGGCATCGCCCTGACCGTGCTTATCTTTGGTCTGGTCGCCTGGAGCGTACTGGCCGGCGCGGTCTTTGCCGCCCTCATCGTCGGTCTCGGCTCGATTTTCCTGTCGCGCACCTCGCGACTCGACCAGGACACCTCAATGGGCATCCTGTACACGACGGCCTTTGCCGGGGGCTACCTGATTTTGACCCAGCTCAACGTCCGTCAAAAACTCGATGAATGGCTGTTCGGCAGCATCGTCGGCATGGCTGACAGCGACCTCTGGATCGCCTTCGCCATCAGCGCCTTTGCCGTGCTGGCGCTCACTGCCCTGCAGCGACCACTGCTCATTTATCTGTTTGAGCCCAACATCGCCGCCAGCCTCGGCGTGCCGGTGCGACTGCTCAACTACCTGACCTTTGCCATCACCATCCTGGTGCTGATCTCCTCGCTGCAGGCCGTCGGCTGCATCCTCAGCGTCGGCCTGCTGGTCATGCCGGCGGCAACCGTTTATCTCTTCACTGACAACGCCCGCACCCTGTTCTGGGGCGGCGGCATCATTGGCGCGATCGGGCCGGTGGCGGCCTTTTTCATCAGCTACCCGCTCGGCTGGAGTGTCAGCGCCACCATCATCGTGGTGCTAGGCGGTTTCTTCTTCCTGGCCTACGTGTTCAGCCCGCGCTACGGCCTGTTCAGCAAACGCGCGCGGGTCTGACACTCCGCCTGTGACACGGGGCCAACAAGGGAAGTGCGGCACGGCCCGATTCATCCGTTCCCTGGGATGGCAAACCTGGCAATTCAGGCCTCTCTGGCTCTGGCAGGAGACCTGATTCGAAGCTTCCAGAATTTCCTATTAATACGGAAAAAGTAGCAAATAAGGACTACTGGACTTTCCTGTTGCTTTGATCCCAGCAATGGGATCGCGGAAGGTCACATCGTTCACTTCACCATTGGAATAATGGGCATGGCGCCGATTTTGTCTAGGACAAGGCGTGTATTGACCCATCTTTTGGGTTGAGTGGAAAAACTGGCGGGCTGAATTTCAAGCCTTTACTTCTATTAGAAAAATCCGCAAGATTAACTAATATTATAATTTGATTTCGTGCTTGTTACTTGAGGGATGCTAGGGCTCTGTAAAGGTGTGTCAGGCTGACCATGAAGGCAGTCATGAACGCATCAAAGCCATGAAAAGGTATCCTTCGCATCGTTCGTCACTCTGGCCAGTGGGACTGCTCGCATTGGCGGTGGCCACTGGGTTTGTTTCGCAACTGCACGCAGACTCGGTCACGGAGAAATTCACCACCGCTGTGTCGACCACATGGACGGCCCCCGCCGGGGTCACGCAAGTCGTCGTCGAAGCTTGGGGTGGCGGCGGCAAGGGCGGCACGCGCAGCACCACCGGGGCTGGCGGTGGAGGTGGCGGCGGTGCCTATTCACGGAGCGTGCTGCCGGTCACTCCCGGCCAGAGTTACACGGTCGTGGTGGGGGCGGGCGCAACCACCACGGCGGCGGGTGGCGACACCTATTTCATCGATACCAGCACCCTGCTGGCGAAGGGCGGCGGCAGTGTCGCCAACAACACGGAGGCGGGTGCGGCTGGCGGTAGTGCGGCCGCAGGCGTGGGTCAGGTGACGTTCAGCGGCGGTAACGGTGCGACTGGCTATGTGGGCGCAGGCCCCGATTATGGCGGTGGCGGCGGTTCTTCTGCGGGGCCGGCGGCGAATGGCACGAACGGCAGCAACGGCATTGGCGGCACGGCGCCTGCCGGCGGTGGCAATGGCGGCGACGGCAACGACGATGCAGACGGCGATGGATTGCCCGGCTCTTCCCCCGGCGGTGGCGGCGGCGGAGCGACACGGGACGGTGGCACCGAAAATGGCGGTGCAGGCGCCGACGGCCAGGTGGTGATCACCTACAAGGCTGTGGCGAATGAATTCACGGCGAGCGAATTTTGGATTGCTCCCGCCGGGGTGACACAGGTGATGGTGGAGGCCTGGGGTGCCGGCGGTCGCGGCGGTTCGCTCACCTCCAATGGCGTTGCCGGTGGCGGTGGTGGCGGCGCTTATTCGCGCAGTCTGCTGACCGTGGTGCCAGGCCAGAGCTATGCCGTGGTTGTGGGTCAGGGAGCCACCACCGCCGCCGCGGGTGGCGACACGTATTTCAATACAGACACCACCCTGCTGGCGAAGGGTGGCAGCAGTGTGGCCAACAACACCGAAGACGGCGCCTCTGGCGGCAGTGCGGCTGCAGGGGTGGGGCAGGTGACATTCAGTGGCGGTGACGGCGCTGACGGCCTCACGGGCAGCTACGGCGGTGGCGGTGGTTCTTCCGCGGGCACTGCGGTGGATGGCACGGATGCCACCGGCAACACGGGTGCCACGGCGCCTGCGGGCGGCGGCGACGGTGGCGACGGTCGCACCACCAATGCCGCCGGCCTGCCGGGATCGATCCCCGGTGGTGGTGGTGGTGGTGCGCGCAGGACTGGCCCCGGCACTCGCAATGGCGGTGCGGGTGCCGACGGCAGGGTGGTGATCACCTTCCTGCCCGAGATTGCCGTCTTTGACGGTATCGGCACGGGGGGCACGGAGCGAACCGACAACACCGGCACCTTCGGGTTTGGCTCGGTCGTGGTGGGCACCAGCAGTTCGGCCCAGTCCTTCACAATCCAGAACACCGGTAAAGCCGACCTGACCCTCAGTGGCATCACTCTGGGCGGCACGAACAGCAACCAGTTCAGTCTCGTTACGACCGGTCTCGACACGACCCTGGCTCCCAGTGAGACGACGACCTTCACGGTGACCTTCAGTCCGACGAGCACAGGCGCGAAGGCGGCGGTGGTGAACATCGGCACCAACGACAGCGATGAGAACCCCTTTGAGATCCAGCTCAGCGGCACTGGTGTCGCACCGGAGATTGCCGTCTTTGACGGTGTCGGCTCCGGTGGTGCGGAACGCACCGACAACACCGGCACGCACGCCTTTGGCTCGATTTCGGTGGGCGCAAGCAGCGCGGCCCAGTCGTTCACGGTCCAGAACATGGGCACGTCCGATCTGACGATCAGCGGCATCACCCTGGGCGGCACCCACAGCGATCAGTTCAGCCTGAATCTGACCGGTCTCGACACGACCCTGGCTCCCAACGAAACGACGACCTTCACGGTGACCTTCAGCCCGACGAGCAGCGGCGCGAAAACGGCGGTGGTCAACATCGCCAGCAACGATGCTGACGAGAACCCCTTTGAGATTCAGCTCAGCGGTAGCGGTGTCGCTCCGGAGATCGCCGTGTTCGACGGCTTGGGCGTCAGCGGTATCGAGCGACAGGACAACATTGGTCTGACCAGCCTGGGGCCGGTCGTGGTCGGTGGTAGCAGCACCGCCCAGTCTTACACGATTGAAAACATCGGCTCAGGCAGCCTGACGATCGCTGGAATCACCCTGGGGGGGGCAAACGCTGACCAGTTCAGTCTGAATCTCACAGGCCTGGATGCCGCTTTGGCAGAGGGGGAATCGACCTCCTTCAGCGTGAGATTCAACCCGAGTTCATCTGGACTCATGAATGCGGTGATCCAAGTCGCCAGCAACGATGCCGATGAAAATCCCTTCCGCATCAGGATCAGTGGCAATGGCCTTGCTGGGGACGAGATCGCCGTGACCGATCAAGTCCTGACGGAGGCGCAAGGCTTGGCTGGCGGCGGTTCGCTCTATCGCCCCATGCCGGGTGTCATCAATCAGCTTGGCCAGGTGTCCTTTCACGCCTACGGCAAGGTGGGCACGGGTGGCATCCTGGCGGGCAATGATGTGCTTCTCCTGACCAATGTCAGTGGTGAACTCCGGGTTGTTGCCCGCGAGGGAATGAATGTCCATCCGAGCTCCGTAGGGGTCCTGGTCGGGTTGCAGTCTTGCCTAAACCTCAATGAGCTGGGGCACACGGTCTTCTTTGATCGCATCGGGGGATCGGCGGTCCTGCAGGATCAGGGCTTTTTTCTGTCGGAAAACGGCGTCGATCTGGAAGTTTTGACTCGCACCGGCGACGCCATGCCCGGCGGTGGCAGCCTTAAGCCGGTTACCCTCAGTCTTGTGACGGACACTTCGGGTCGGTGGTACTTCTCCAACACCCTGGTGGGGGGCGGTGTTACCACCAAGACGGACACGGCGATCTGGCAGGAAGACGCTGGCACTTTGCTTCAGTTGGCCCGCGAAGGAGAGGATTTGTCGACCCTGACGGGCGACCCCGCGTGGCTTGGCACGGTTTCCACCAAGCTGTCCGCGGCCGGTGATGGCGTCGCTTTCATCGCTGGATTGCAGAATCATCCGACCATCACCACGCAGCGAACCAACAGCCTGCGCAATGAAATTGTGCTCGATGGCAATGAGGACGGTCTGACTGTCATTGTCCGCAAGGGCGATGCTGTGCCGAATCTTGCGGGTCAAAGCTTGGTGGCGCTGCAAGGCGTGGCGCGCTCCCCGACAGGTGCCCACGTCGTCCAGGCCCGCTTGAAGCTCACGACCAGTGTTACTTCCAGCAACGACATGGTTCTGCTCTCCGTCTCGGGTGGCACGGCCAGGCTGGTTGCCCGCGAAGGGGTGACCTTGATTGGAGGTCTGCCCATTCGAACCTTCCGTGCCTACTACGCCATCGGCAATGATGAGGTCATCTTTGTAACCGACCAGGCGCTCTGCCGCTGGACGGCAACCGGCGGGATCAGCGTGTTGGCCTGTCTTGGTACGCCGGCTCCGGGTTTGGGCAGCAACCACCGGTTGATCAGCCGATGGTCCGTCAGTGAAGGCGGGGCCATCGCCCTGCTGACCGTGCTCGACAACGGTCGTTGCATCTTGTGGCGCGCCCTCCCCGGTGGAACTTTGTCCTATGTGATCGGCACGCAGGATGTGACCAGCGTGAATGCCGCTCCCGCGACCATCTATGGTGTGAGCATTTCAGCCAGCGGCACGGACGCGAGCGGAGGCGGGGGCGGTCGTGGAGCTGCGATCAATGACAGCGGCACAGTTGTGGCCACACTTTCGCTTGGGGGTGGCCTGCACGTGGTGCGCCTGCTGGAGCCCTGAGTTCCTGCCTCGGAGGCGTCTGCTTGAGATCCAGGCAGACGCCGCCATACGTGTGAAGTCATGTGTTTCTTTCAGACTCAGTTGACGATGAGACGCTTTGTGGCATGCTCGGGCCTCGCTGCTTGCAGCTCTTATGAGTCAACACCCTCCCGCAGGACGTCCGGTTCTGTTAGCGGCCTGCCTGGCCGCCCTCGCCCCCGCCGCTGAGCCGCGGCCGGAAGATGTCACGGATCATGCCGGCCTGGAGGTGCTCGCGGCCGCCCTGGCGCGCCGGCCGCACGAGCCGGTGCCGCACGATCTGGATCCCTTCTTTGAGAAGCTCAACTACGACGGTCACCGGCAGATCCGCTTCCGGCCTGAGCGTGCCTTCTTCGGCGGGGCAGGGGACACCTTCCGGGTGGAGTTCTTCCATCCCGGCTGGATGTTCAAGAAGCCGGTGCGCTTCCATCAACTCGACGCTGGGTCGACCACGCCGGTGGCCTTTGATCGCAGTCTCTTTGACTACGGTGAGTTGGCAGTGCCCGACAGCGTGGCCAATCCCGCAGGCTACGCGGGTTTCCGCGTGCTGGCGCCGGACAGCTTCCTGAATCGTCGGTTTGAATTCCTGGTCTTCATGGGGGCGAGTTATTACCGTGCCGTGACCACTGAGCTGGGTTATGGCATCTCCGCCCGCGGCATCGCCGTCAACACCGTTGGCGGTGCCCCCGAGGAGTTCCCGGATTTCACCCGCTTCTGGCTGGCCAAGCCGCGCCCCGGCGACGACCGCTTCCGCCTGCTGGCCCTGCTCGACGGGCCGAGCCTGACCGGCGCCTATGAATTCACCGCCAAGCCCGGCCGTACGACCGAGATGCAGGTGCGCGGCACCCTGTTCCTGCGTCGCAAGGTGGAGATGCTCGGCATCGCTCCCTTCTCGAGCATGTTCTGGTATGGCGAGAACAGCCATCCCAAGCCCTACGACTTCCGTCCGGAAGTGCACGATTCCGATGGCCTGCAGATCGAGATCGGCGATGGGCCATCGATCTGGCGCCCCCTCGACGTCGGCCGCGAGACCCGGCTCAGCTTTTTCCAGACCGACCGGCTCAAGGGCTTCGGTCTGGCCGGCCGCGACCGCGATTTCGCCCATTTCCAGGACCTTGAGGCCCGCTACCATCAGCGGCCCTCGGTCTGGGTCGAGCCGGTGAGCGGCTTTGGCAAGGGCTCGGTCGTGCTGGTGGAACTGCCCACCGGCGAGGAGACCTGGGACAACATTGTCGCCATGTGGAAACCCGAGACGCTGCCGGAATCGCCTGATGAGTCGCTGCGGTTCGAATACCGCCTGCTCTGGCATGGCGGCCATGAGCCGGGCAGCCTGTGCAAGGTGCTGGCCACCCGCCGCGGTTTCGTCATGGATTCCGACGACCACCTGTACGTGCTCGACTTCACCGCCGGCAAGCCGGCGCAGGCGCGGCCTGCGGACTGGCTGCCGCAGGTGCGGGTGAATCCCGGCGCGGCCAAGCTGCTCGATGCCCGCGTCATGGCCAATCCGGAAACCGGCGGTTGGCGTGCCTTCTTCAAACTGGATGTGCCCGCCGACACCGCGCAGCTCGAGCTGACCTGCGAACTGCATGACGGTGCCGAAGTCATCTCCGAACGCTGGCAGTACCAATGGAGGCGGTAAACATCCAGTTCGCGCCCGCCACGGGCACCGAGGAGGAGTGGAACGAGGCCTACGCGCGCCTCGCCGACTACTTCCGCTCCTACCAGTTGCACAACCGCATCCGGCGCACGCAGCTCATTCTCGAGACGCTGCGCCGCGCTGCCGAGGCGCATGCGGTCGACTCCACACGCACCCCCACGGCGCATTCGATCGAGCAGGCCCGGCTCATGCTGCGCGACTGGCTTGGCACGATCTACCGTGATCTCAACCTCAGCGGCGCCCAGATCGAAGCGGCGGGCCGTCTCGGCTTCTACCTCAGCGGCGGGCCGGCGCGCTGGCCACACTTCTTCCTCGATGATGAAAACCTGCCCGAGGACATGGCTGAGGCCATGCGTGCCGCCGTGCGCACCTCCGGTCCCGGCATGCAGGTTTCCAAGATGACCCCGCGCGACATCGATCTCGGCATTGTTTCGGAAGTCGCCGAGGACACCTTCGACACCCTCGGCCGGCATCCCACGCTGCGTTACGCCCTGCTGATCACCATCGCCGGCTCCGTGCTCGGCTACCTCTATCTGCTGCTGCGATGAGCGCCGCCGGCTCCCACACCACCCTCCTCAGCCCCAGCCAGGGCCTGCCGCCGCGCCGTGTCGCGCGCATTCGCCGCGCCACCTTCTTTTCCTTCGTCGGCCTCGGCACCATCGCCGGCGTCTGGCTGATGTTCGTTTACCTGTCCGAGCACGGCATGCGCTGGTCGGAATGGGCGCTGCTGGCGGCCTTCGTGCCGCTTTACTACCAGCTCAACACCGGCTTCTGGACCGCCCTCTTCGGGGTCTGGCTGATGAACCGGCCGCACCCCGACACCCTCGACCTCTGGCGCAGCCTGACCCCCGAGGAGCACGAGCAGCCCATCACCGCCGGCACGGCCATCGTCATGCCCATCTACAACGAGGACGTCACCCGCGTCTTCGAGGGCCTGCGCTCCATCTATCTCTCGCTCGAAGCCACCGGCCAGGCCGCCAACTACGACTTCTTCATCCTCAGCGACTCCGATCAGACCAGCCAGTGGATTGAGGAGGAGAGCGCCTGGCTCGAGCTCTGCCGCCAGCTCGACGCCTTCGGCCGCATCTTCTACCGCAAGCGCCGCAAGCCGATCAACCGCAAGAGCGGCAACGTCAGCGACTTCTGCCGTCGCTGGGGCCGGCGCTACCGCTACATGGTCGTGCTTGATGCCGACAGCCTCATGTCCGGCGGCCTGCTCAACGCCATGGTGCGCATCATGGAGAAGAACGCGGGCATCGGCATCCTGCAGACCTTCCCCAAGCAGATCGGCTCGGAGACCCTGCTTGGCCGCGTCATGCAGTTTGCCCAGTCGCTCTATGGTCCCGCCTTCATGGCCGGGCTCGACTACTGGCAGTGTGGCGAAGCCAACTTCTGGGGCCACAACGCCATCGTCCGCCTCGATCCCTTCATCAAAAACTGCGCCCTGCCGCCGCTGCCCGGCAAGGAGCCCTTCGGCGGGCACATCCTCAGCCACGACTTCGTCGAAGCCGCGCTCATGCGCAAAGCCGGTTACGCCGTGCGCCTGCTCAACACCCCGCGCGGCAGCTACGAGGAGGGACCGCCGACGCTCGTCGACATGCTCAAGCGTGACCGCCGCTGGTGCCAGGGCAACATGCAGCACTTCTGGCTGCTCTTCGCCAAGGGCTGGCACCCGATGAGCCGCATCAACTTCCTGCACGGCATCCTCAGCTACGCCAGCTCGCTCCTCTGGCTCATCTTCCTCGTCTTCGCCACCTTCCTGGCGGCGACCCCGCTGCCGAGGGAAAGCCCGCAGGCGGGCCTCGCCGCCCAGCTCCTGCTCGGCCTCACCGCCGCGCTCATCTTCCTGCCCAAGGCCACCATCCTGCTTGATGAACTCATCACCGGTCGCGTCTTTAAGACCCCGGTCATGCGCGCCATCACCTTCCTCAGCGGCCTGCTCGACACCGTGGTCTTCACCCTGCTCGCCCCCGTGCTGATGATCTTCCACAGCCGCTTCGTCATCTACACCATCCTCGGCAAGGGCGTCCGTTGGGTCACCCAGCGCCGCAAGCTCGATGGCGGCGTCGACTGGGTGGAGATCCTGCTCAACTTCTGGCCCGTCTCCGTGCTCGGCCTCGCCTGGGGCGTCGTTGCCTGGTGGGTCTCGCCCAGCTTCCTGCTCTGGATCAGCCCCATCCTTGTCTCGCTCCTGCTCGCCATCCCGGTCGCCGTGCTCGTCTCCGGCACACGCACCGGCCGTCGCTTCAACCTCTTCCTCACCCCCGAGGAAGCCGAGCCGCCAAGCGTGCTGCAGGCCATGGAACAAAACCTCGACGAGGTCAAAGGCCGCCTGCGCCTGCAGCCCGAGCTCGAGCGGTTCCACGGCCTCATGCAGGTCTTCCTCGATCCCTACATCAACGGCCTGCACGTCTCCCTGCTGCGCCGCCGCCGCAACATCGATGTCTCGCGCGGTTACCTCGATGAAATCGCCGGTCGCCTCATCCAGCAGGGACCGCAGGCGCTCACGCCGCAGGAGATCAAGGCGATGATCCACGACACCGACACCGTCACCAACCTGCACTACCGCCTGTGGTCGGCCGCCGAGCACGAACTCGCCCCCTTCTGGATCACCGCCATCCGCCAGTACAACCTCGCCACCGGCGGCCCCTTCGCCCACACCCTGGCGCGGAAGGAAGTTCCCGGTTTGAAGGCGAAGGTCTAAAGTTCAGGCGGAGGGGAGCGCGAACACTCTTTCCGCATGAACTCTAAATCTGCGGGGAAGGTCCATTCTCTCAGCGCATCAATTGCGATACTTCTGTGATCAGTGTTTGGGCTTGTTCCCTGGAGGTGCGGCTGATGTCGAGGATGAACGGGCCTGCTGCACGCTGCGGTGGGCTTGCGGAGGTGAAGATCATGGGGTTCAGAGCGTATTGCCATGAACGCCGCGTTTGCTGCCACGATGAATTTCACACGCCTCCCGCTCCCCCAGATCCTTGCTCTGTCCGCCTGTTTTTTGATCTCAACGGTCTCTGCTCAGAATGCGGAAGCGACGGGGGAGGTGCCGCCCTCGCTGGTGCCGGCGGAGCTGGTGCCGGACACGCGGCCTTTGTCTCCGGAAGAGGAGTTGAAGACCTTCCAGGTGGCGCCGGGCTACCGGGTGGAACTGGTGGCGAGTGAGCCGCTGGTGGGCGATCCGATCTTGGCGCAGTTCGGTCCGGATGGGCGGCTCTGGGTGGTGGAGATGCGCGGGTACATGCCGGACATCCAGGGCAATCGCGAGGATGAGCCGGTGGGCCGGATCGTCATCCTCACCGACACCGATGGCGACGGGCGGTTCGATGAAAGCCAGGTCTTCCTCGATGAACTGATCATGCCGCGCACGGTCCTGCCGATCGGCGACGGCGCGCTGGTGGGCGCACCGCCGATGCTGTGGTATTGCCCGGACAAGGATGGCGATGGCAAGGCGGATGAGAAGATCCTGGTGGCGCAGGATGCGGGCGCGCAAACCATCCCGGGTCGCCCCGAACTGGCGAACCCGGAACATGGCGCGAACTCGCCGCTTTGGGCGCTGGACAACTGGATCTACTTTGCGGAATACGCGGCGCGGTTTCGCTGGCGTGGCGCAGGCCATTTCGACCGCAGCCTCTCGTCCATGCGCGGCCAGTATGGGCTGAGTCAGGACGATTTTGGCCGTCTTTTTTACAACTACAACTCCGGTCACCTGCAGGGCGACATGTGGCCCTCCCACTACCGTCTGCGAAATCCGAATTATGCGAGGTCCGGCGGTCGCATCAGCCCGCCGGTGAACCAGGCCGTGTGGCCCATCCGGGTGACTCCCGGCACGAACCGCGCCTACCTCCCGGAGAACATGGAAGGGCACAAGATCAAGAACTTCACCGCGGCGTGCTCCCCCTGGATTTACCGGGGCGATCTCTTCCCGGCGGATGCCCTGGGCAATGCCTTTGCCTGCGAACCGGCGCTGCATCTCGTGAAGCGGGACCTTCTCACGATGGAAGAAGGCAAGCTCGTGGCGCGTGAGGCCTACGAGAAGCGCGAGTTTCTCGCCTCCACGGATGAGCGCTTCCGTCCGGTCAGCCTGACCACGGGACCCGATGGCGCGCTGTATGTCATCGATTTTTACCGGGGCATCATCCAGCACCGCATCTCCCTGAGTCCCTACCTGGAAAAGTACATCCAGGAGCATGATCTGGTGGAGCCGCGCGGTCTGGGCCGGAT
>CANNUR010000048.1 GCA_947523045.1 uncultured Prosthecobacter sp. | reverse complement strand
GTTCGGTGAGCCGGCTTTGAACCTCATTACCTCCCTCAGACTTTTGCCGCTTGGGATCGAATTTTCCAGACTTGATTGTGATAGAGTCGGCTCCACACTCAAATTCAAACCATTCACAGTCTGATGGCTCAATCGTAATTGCAAATGTCGGTGTCACAGCAAAAACCTGATGTCGTCCTAAGGTGGCAAGAATCGCTTCGGAAGCTGCCAGTATTGATTCGGCCAATTCAATGAATGGAGACTCAACCGGCGTAGAAATGCTGATTCGGCATCCCCAGATTTGAGAAAAGAACACCGTTCGCCCGCCGCGATCAAAAGCAAACGTCTTGGGAATACTTTTGGCGATTGGTTGACCGGCGATAAAACTAAAAACATCATCTGGCCCATCACCCTCACGCGCAATATGCTGAAAAAAATCATCTTCGTGACCTAGCGCAAAGAGCAACGACGCCTTCGCAACCTCCAAGCCAAATCTGCCAAACACATCGGGCATGGTGGTCAACTGACCTAATTGATCCAAGTTAGCCCGGAGACAGAGCAACCCAAGTCCTGTGTCAAAGGACAGCCATTCCTCTACTCTTTCCTCATCCGTAAGATTGTCTCCAAATGCTTGGGACGAGGCCGCAGCGAAATGAGCCCATTCAAGACATTGCGGAAGACGCCCGAGTTGCAGCTCCAGACACTTCATGTGACCAAGAAATCCTGATTGAATGCGGGAGGTGTCAGCATGGGTCTCGAACTCGCCAATGGCGATGCAAATGGAGTTCAGCAACGCGCCTCGAGCAGCCCACATCAGACCTACCTTTTCATAGGCGTAGCTTAAGATGTTGAGGGCCGAAATTAGTGTCTGCCTGTGCTCATGCTGGCTCAGTCCAACCAGCGAGCGGCCTATTAATGTTATGGCATCGTAAGCCTTACCAGATTCGAGCCTGCTTACCGCACGCTTCAGATTCAGGTTGGCGGCCTCAGCTTGGCCCGAGCGGCTTGCGAAGGGGGTCACGAGCTCATCATGAAGTGCCTCGAACTCAGGCAAATCACCGAACGTGCGATCAAACAGGCCGATCACATTTACGAGGGATTCGAGTGGGAAGCCAATCAACCCACCGCTCTTTCTAACCACATCTTGGAGGGCGGCGAAGACATTCGCTGGCACCGATGGGAGCGTCACCATAATGTTCTGAATCAACATCATAGCCCTGGCCTGAAGCGCTGAGTTTGGCATCTCGGATATTTGGCTAACTCGTTCCAAGGCTTGAGCGAGGGTGATGGTTCGCTTTCCAAGGTGCTCATCGCCATAAGGGCCGACTTTCATTCTGACGAGTGTAAACAGCATGCTCCAAAGATTGTTCAGCAGTTCTAGGTGTGCCGCATTCTTTGAATCCTTGGTCAACTCCTCAAACTCGTCATACATCTTGCCAAACGCCTCGAAGTCTTCGCTCCAATGGTAGGTCGTCCATGCATGCTGATAGAGAGATATGATTTGTTGCGCAGGAGTCCCACACTGTCTCGCTAGACGCTTTGCGCGCTCATATCGACCATCAATTTCATCTCTCGATTGTTCAAGTTCACGAGAAATCCGGGCAGCCTCGATACAATTGTTCACCAGATCAGTGCCCAAGGTTCCGTCTTTCACAGCAGCCTGTATGGAAGTCTCCAGACGCTGAAGGACGTTCAGTCTCGAAGCATCATTGGGGCCCTCGATCCGTATGTTTGTGGTCGGAAGATCGAGCCCTAGTTTTTCGATGGCCACCGACTCCATCTTCTTCGAGAACACCTCTTGGATGAGCCAAAGAAGCCCTAGCACCCGCACTTCCATGCCGAGCTCAGCACTCAGCTCATCTTGGACCTCTGCCGTCTCCCTGTCAGGGATCAGTTGATTAGAGATGAAGAATGCCTTCGTGTAGCCCCGTCCTGTCGCGGCGATCTTGCGAATATCTGATTTCGCCTTGGGCTTCCACTCCTTCTTCGCACTGAATGCAAAGCCCCACCTCTCATTTGCAGCGTTTGGAGTACCCAAATACCACGCCAGCACCAACTCCGGTGCGACCGGATAGGTTTCAGTATCGACCTTGGCGTCCCCTCCGCCGGTTGGCCCTGTCTGGGGCAACAGGTTTGGACAAATGCTTCGCTCTGCGACCGCTTTGGCAAAGAGCTCAAACTCGGTGTCCTTGTTGTGCGAGGTCAATGCCGCGAGGTGGTATTCCAGGATCGAGGCATTCAGCGGGTGCTGGACATTGACTGTTGAATCGGAAAACCTTTCGGGTCTCCAAGACTTCATGAATTCCTTTGGGGAGAACGGACGTTCTGATTCATCGTTTGGCATTGACGGAACAGGTGAATGTTTTTCTTGGTCACTTCGATTCTCTCACATAATGCGTCCCACGCCGTTTCCTTTGAGCCTAGATCAGCCCGGCGGCGATGAGTTCGGCGAACTTGGCTTTGAGGGTGGAGCGGTTGGCACCGGTGAGAGTGACGTATTCGGCGTTGGTGAAGGATTCGTTCATTACCCACCCTCCATCTCCAGGCGCACAAGATCCGCCAGTTGCTTCGCTGTAGGCAGTCTGCCCTTCAACTCGCCTGGCAGCCTCGATTGCAAAGTGTAGACGGCGACGCCGATAGGGTTGGCTTTGGTGCGGAGGGCATACTCGACCTCCACGTCGTCTTTTTCGGCGCAAAGGATGATGCCGATGGAGGGTTGGTCGCCGGGGGTGCGTTCGGTGTCGTTGAGGAGATTCAGGTAGAAGTCCATTTTGCCCGCGAACTCCGGCTCGAAGGGGCCGAGCTTCAACTCGAAGGCCACAAGGGCCTTCAGGAAGCGATGGTAGAAGAGCAGGTCGATGAAATACTCCTTCTTTCCGAGCACGAGCCGATGCTGGCGCCCGACGAAGCAGAAGCCGTAGCCGAGTTCCAAAAGGAAGGCCTGCAAGCGACTGATGAGACGGTCTTCGAGTTCACGTTCCCGCACCGCACGACGCAAACCGAGGAACTCGAGGTTGTAAGAGCTTTTGAGCATCTCCTCCGCCTGCTCGGCAAAGTGCTCCGGCAGCGCGAGGTCGAAGTTGTGCGTCTTCTTCTCCGTGACGGCCCGCTCGTAGGCACCGGCCTTGATTTGGTTCAAAAGCACGTTCCGCGACCACCCAAAGCTGGCGGTGGCTCGCAGATACCAAAGGCGGGCTGCGGGGGCGGTGAGCTTGTTGAGGATGAGCAGGTGGTGGCCCCAAGGTATTTCTGCAACAAGCTGTCGCAGAATTACAATCTCCTCAGTGGGTTCCAATTTGGCCACAGCTTGTGGCAGATTTGAGGGCTGCGACAATTCTGCGACAAGCTGTCGCAGAATTGGCCGCTGTGATTTTCGCGATGTTTCTCTCACAACCTGTGAGAGAAAGTCAGGCGAGGTGTATGCCTCGTAGAGTCGCTTCATGTCCCAGACGTTTCGAGGCGAGAAACCACTCATGTCAGGGAACGCACCCCGCAGCTCTGCCGCGACCATTTCGACCACGGACTCGCCCCAGTTGAGTTCTTTTTGCTTCTCCACGATGCCGCGCCCGATGTCCCAGTAGAGTGTGACCAGTTCACGGTTCACCTGTCGAGCTGCCGACAGGCGAGCCGAAGCGATGCGTGACTTCAGATCGGTCACGAACTGCTTGTAGTCAGTGGTCAGGGCGAGGGTTGTATCGCGAGACTTTTTCATGGGATCAAGATGGGCAGATGATTTCAAACGCTAACGCTTCCTCACATAATGCGCCCCGCGCCCCTGGCCTTTCGGCTGGAGGTGGCCGTGCTGGACGAGTTCCTTCAATCGCAGCTTCAGCGTGCTGGGTTTGCCGTGGGTGAGCTTGACGAGTTCGCCGAGCGTGAGCGTCTCGTGGTCGGCGAAGTGGGTGAGGATCTTCTTCGCAAGCGGGTGGAGGTCGGTGGCGTGCGTGTCCTCGATGGCAATCTTTTTCGCGAGCGCGTCCTTTTGCTTCACGAGGGAGCGGAGGAAGAACATGAGCCAAGCTTCCCAATCGGGCTTGTCCGACTGAAGCGTGGTCTGGGTACGCCGGAGGGCGCGGTAGTAGCCTTCCTTGGAGGCCTCGATGATGCTTTCCAGTGAGCTGTACGGCACATAGGCATACCCCGCACGCAGCAGCATGAGCGTGGTGAGCACGCGGGAGAGGCGGCCATTGCCATCTTGAAACGGATGGATGGCGAGGAAGACGACGGTGAAACAGCCGATGAGCAGCAGCGGGTGCAGGGATCGCTCGCGGTCCGCCTTGGTGAACCAGGCGACGAGGTCCTCCATTTCGCGTGGTGTATCAAAGGGCGAGGTGGTCTGGAAGACGATGCCGAGTTCCTTTCCATCGGCATCGAACGTGGCGACGTGGTTGGGCAGGGTCTTGTAGTGGCCGCGGTGGCGTTCGTCCTTCGTACTGTGGCGCAGGAGGTCCTGATGGAGCTGGCCGATCATGTTTTCCGTGACGGGGATCTGCTCGAAGGCATCGAGCACCTGATCCATGACATAGGCATAGCCTGCAACCTCCTGCTCATCGCGCGTCTTGAACTCGGTGATGTGCAGGCGACCGAGCAGGTCTTCGACCTGGCGGTCGGTGAGCCGGGAACCCTCGATGCGGGTGGAGGAGCCGATGCTCTCAATGGTGGCGACCTTGCGCAACCCGGTGAGTTTTTCGGGCGAAAGGCTGCGGATCATGCGCCACTGCCCTTTGAAATCCTCCAGTTCGGCGATGAGCCGGAGCATCTCGGGCGTGATGGTGAAGACAGGCGGGAGCATGGCGGTCTTGGCTGATGATTTAGCCGATTTCGAGCCGATTTTAGCCGATTCCGGTTGACGGGGCAATCGAGGTTCTTGGGCGGAACAACGAGGCACCGGAGAGCTGGCCGGTCGGGTTCCGGAGGTCCATTCCAGTCCATTTCCGTCCATTCCGGAGCCGGCGGCCTCGGTGGAGGATGAGCAGGAGGTTCGGCGGCGCTGAAAAGGCCGAATGACGAATGCGGAGTCGGGAAGGGCCGGCTGCGGCTTTAGTCACATTCCTTTCGGCCAAAGCCGAAGCCACTTTCTCCGCATCAGCGACGAAGGCCTGGCTGCAAAGGAGCGCCGAGACGTGAGGAGTTGGAGGATTGATTTCATGTGCGGTCGATGACGAACGCAGGGCGCGCGAGCACGCCGCCGGCCAGGGCACCGTAGTGGTCCGAGCGCCAGAAGTCTTTCAAGTCGGTGGCGGTGATGAGCTGCAGGCCGGGGGTGGCGACGGCGGGATTGCAGAGGATGTAGAGATCTTCTTGAAGTCCCAGCCGCTGATCTCGCTGCCGTGGAAGCGCGCGAAGGCGGCGCAGGCGCTGGCGCCGCAGTTGTTGTAGCCCTGATGAATGTGCGGCATGGGCACGAAGGCGAACTTCCCCGGCTCGCCCGCCCGCTGCCGGTAGGGCAGCAGCTTGAGCAGATCGGCGCCCTGCTGGGCGGAGGCCTGGTCGGATGGCTGGGCGGGATGACCGGTTTCGCCGGTGGGATGCTGTTGGGCGGCGCGGGTCCAGTGCGCGCGGGCGGTCTCGACATCGCCGGCCTGGAAGTGCAGCTCGCCGAGCACCACGAGGCCGGAGGCATTGCCGAGTTCGGCCGCGCGTTCGGCCAGGCGACGCGCCTTGGCGGCATCGCGGGGTACGCCCTCGCCGGAGAGAAGGGCCATCGCCGCGGCGGCGGCGGCGCGGCCGTGGCCCTGAGCGGCGGCCTTTTCCCACCACTCCAGTGCCTTGGCGCAGTCCTGCTCCGTGCCCTGCGCGCCGTAGTAGCACTGGCCCAGATTGAAGGCGGCCTGCGCGGATTTTGGGGCCGCCGCCCGGAAGTAGCCGAAGGCGAGGGCGCTGCTGCGCGGGATCATCGTTCCGCGCAGGTAGGCGAAGCCGACAAAGTCCATCGCTTCGGCATGGCCGGCATCCGCTGCCAGATGCGCCCAGCGCATGGCTTCCACCGGGTTGTATTCGGAACCCTTGCCGTCGCGATGGCGGATCGCCAGCGCGAGCTGGGCTTGGACATCGCCCTGCTCGGCGGCCTGGCGCAGGACGTTGAGATCCGTGGTCGCTGCGTGGGTTGGGGGCAGACAGAGGTTCATGAGCAGAAGGGTGCGCAGGGCGGCAGGGATGAGTCTCACGGCAAGACGGATCCTCGCCGGGAGAGGCGACGAAAGCTTGACGGGGTTAACTCGTAGACACGTGAAAAGCCGCACAACGTGAGAAGCCATGGTGCTGCCTCTGCGATTCGGCATCTGAGACCCCGGGGCGGTCTTGTCAGTTCGGCGCAGGTCGTCTAAGGTGAAGGCATGAGCGTCACAAGCCGGCACCAGGGTCAGGTGATCGACCTGCTGCAGTCGCGGGTGTTTCCCGGTGTGGTGGAGGTGGTGGACGGACGCATCCGCACGGTGCGCGAGGATCCGAGCGTGACCGAGCCCAGCCTGCTCTGCCCGGGGTTCATCGACGCCCATGTGCACATCGAGAGCTCCATGCTGACACCGCCCGAGTTTGGCCGCATCGCGGTCGCCCATGGTACGGTCGGCACGGTGTCCGACCCCCATGAGATCGCCAACGTGCTCGGCATCGCGGGCGTGCGCTACATGCAGCAGCAGGCGGCGCGCACGCCCTGCAAGATCCACTTTGGCATTCCCTCCTGCGTGCCCGCCACGGGCTTTGAAACCGCTGGCGCGGTGCTCGGTCCGGAGGCGATCGAGGAACTCTGCCAGGATGAATCGCTGCTCTACCTCTCGGAGATGATGAACTTCCCGGGCGTCATCCAACGCGACCCCGAAGTGATGCGCAAGCTGGCCATCGCCCGTGCCCACGGCCGGCGCATCGACGGCCATGCGCCCGGTCTGCGCGGCGAGGCCCTGAAGGCCTATGTGTCCGCCGGCATTGAGACCGATCACGAGTGCTTCCAGATCGATGAGGCGCGGGAAAAACTCGCCCTCGGCCAGAAGATCCTGATCCGCGAGGGCTCGTCCGCGAAGAATTTCGAGGAGCTCTGGCCGTTGCTGCTCGATCATGCCGACCGCTGCATGCTGTGCAGCGACGACAAGCATCCCGACGACTTGCTGGAGGGCCACATCGATCGCCTGTGTGCGCGCGCTGTCGGGCATGGTGTGCCGGCGCTAAACGTCCTGCGCGCCGCCTGCCTGAACCCGGTGCGGCATTACGGCCTGCGCTGCGGCCTGCTGCGGCCCGGCGATGCCGCCGACTTCATCCGCCTGCGCGATCTGACGGACTTCACGGTGCTGGAAACCTGGATCGACGGCGAATGCGTCGCCCGCGACGGCCGTTCACTGCTCGCAAAGATGAGTTCACCGCGGGTGAACCGGTTTCACGCCGGGCCGAAGCAGGCCGCCGATTTTGCCGTGCCGGCCGGGCGCGGAGCGCTGCGGGTCATCGAAGCGCGCGACGGTCAGATCGTCACCGGCGCCGGCGAGGCGGAGCCACGCCTTGAAAACGGTTTCGCGCTTGCCGATCCCGCCCGCGATCTGCTCAAGATCGCCGTCGTCAACCGCTACGCTGACGTGCCGCCGGCGGTGGCCTTTGTGAGAGGGGTGGGCCTGTGTCGCGGTGCCCTCGCCTCCAGCGTCGCCCATGACTGCCACAACATCGTCGCCGTCGGCGCTACCGACGCCGACCTGGCGCGGGCGGTCAACCTTGTCATCTCCCACCAGGGAGGCATCAGTTTGGCCGACGGCGAGACGACGGATGTCTTGGAACTGCCCGTGGCCGGCTTGATGAGCGACGGCCATGCCGAGGACGCTGCAGCCGGCTACGCGCGCCTGACCCGCCGGGCTCGCGAACTCGGCAGTCCCCTGCATGCGCCCTACATGACCCTGTCCTTTCTGGCCCTGCTGGTCATCCCCGAGCTCAAACTCAGCGATCAGGGCCTGTTTGATGGGCGCGCCTTCCGGTTTGTGACCTTGTTCACGGATGAATGAGAAAGCGTCATATAATTATCGACAATTCAAAGAATTATTGGAATAATCTCTGCGGATCTTTTTCGCACCATGAAAACCCTCGCCTGCTTCGGTTTCCTGCTCCTCGCTATGGCGCCTCGCGCCCAGGCCCAGACCACACCGGGTGCCATCGCCGATGTCGCCCTGCAATTGAAACTCACCGGCATGACTCCCGCCACGGTCAGCCGGGACATCAACGGCGTCGTGCTCAAGGACGGGCGCAACAAGCCCATCCCCGCCTTTGAGGCCTTCTGGCAAGTGCGCGACGGTGAAGACCGAGTGGTCGAGGAGAACTTGGAATGGGCGAGCCGGCTTCGCAATGAGAAGTATGGCAACAAGGAGTTCCTCCAGGATCTCGTCGACCTCGGAGTCATGGACGCGATCGCGGGCTGGTCGCTCAAGTTCGTGCAGCCGACCTATGGGACTCCCGACGATCAGGCTGGTCTCACGGACGGCGACGGCTGGTACTTCCTGGTACATCGCGACAGTGAGACCCATCCGCCGATCCCGTTGCATCGGGTCATCTTTTTCGACAAGGACACCACCCAATCCAAGGCGAATGAACGCATCAGCCAGCGGTTTGATGAAGCGGGTGAGCCGACCACCAGCACGCGAAGTCTCCAGGAGAGCACGCGCCAGGAGATGACCTTCATCATCGACTTCGACGATCTGCTGCCGGATGGCGATGAATACTACTTCGACACCCAGGGAATTTACGCTGGTGGCATGCGCCTGCAGTTTCTTGGGCCCGACAAGCGGCCGGTCTTCATGCCGTCGGCGGGCAAGTTGAGCAGTCTGAGCGGCCGCATGGTCTTTGACGAGGGTCTCGACGAAACGCGCCGCCGCCGGTTGGTCGAAGGGGGTGTCACCCACAGTGCCGGCAAGTTTTCAGCCGATGTCACTGACTACGCAGACTTGATCGAGCCCTGAGCGCGCCAGGATGGGGGATTCGTCAGGAGCTGCGCATGCATGCGGCGGCGCGAAGCTTCCTGGAGGACTCGCCACAACTCGGAGCCCTGGAGCGACAAATCCGTACTAGATGCCTGGATGAAAACCTTATGGAAAGCGGTTGAAATTATGACATTCATGCGCAACATGGTTTTCATGTTCCTGGCTCTGCCTTTTCAGGGCGCATGGGCTAGCGGTTTTTCCCAGCATCAGGACCAGTTTGAAATTGACCCACAGCGAGGTTGCTGAGAAGATGTCAGACGCGGCTGTGGGCGGGCATTGGGTTCGCAATTTTTAATTTTTTTTTGGTATGAAGCATTTGGATGTGAATCTGGGTGGCTGGCTGGTGGGCTGGCTCGTGGTGATGATGGCGTGGACGGCTCCGGCCCAGACGCAGTTGGGATTGGCGGAAAGCCCCGGCGGCAGCGGCTTTTACAGCAATGTCGTCAGCGACACGCTGTCGGCGACCGGCAGCAGCAATGGCAAGACTTGGCTGGTTGAACTGGAGGGCGGCGACCGTCTGACGGTGTGGGTGGCGACCGACAAGACCGGCACCTACCCGCGGCTGCGGCTGCGCAATGCCGGCGGCACGCTGCAGGCCTCGCACGACGGTACCCAGCAGGGCGAGGCGATGATTCAGAACTACGCCGTCAGCACGCCCGGCAGCTACTCGCTGCAGATTTACACCGACCACCTTGCGAGCGACTTCCGCATGCGCGTTGATCTGGGGCGCGGCTTTGTGCTTGAAGCGGAGCCGAATGACTCCGAGTTCACGCCCTCGGTTCTGACACCGGTGCCCAGCGGCGGCGGCTTCACCGCCAAAGCGGCGGGTGCCCTGATGACCGGCGCGGATTACCATGACCTGGGCACGCTGTCCGCGGGCAACGCGGTGAACATCAACCTGGGGCTGCCGGCAACGTCGAGCCTGCAGGCGGGCGACGTCGAGATGGTGCTGTTCCGCAAGGGCAGCGAAGCCTCGCCGCTGGCGACCACGACGGGTGCCGTGCTCAACGCCACGGTCGCCGAAGACGGGGAATACCTGCTGCGCGTGCGCATCAACCCGGCCCTGTCCGGGCATGCCCTGCGCTTCGATGGCGGTGATGATGAGATCAGCCTTGGCAACCCGGAGGCCCTGCGTCTGACCGGCGACCAGACGATCGAGATGTGGATTCGCCCCGACGACTTCGCCGTGCGGCGCAACCCGTGGAACAAGGCCTACGGCGGCGAGGGCACCATGACGCTCGAGACGGACGGCACGCTCAATTACTTTTACGGCACGGCGGGCAACGACACCAATCCCTACCAGACCTTCCACTCGGGCCGCGCCCTGCCGGCCGGTCAGTGGTCGCACATCGCCGTGGTGCGCCAACTCGGCGCGGAGCCGCGCAGGCTCTCGTGGTACTTTAACGGTCGACTGGTCAACGAGGCGGCGGCCAGCTACTTCCCGGCCGTGGCGAGTGCGCTGTCCGCCCAGATCGGCAGCGGCTATGCGGGGCGTTTCCGCGGCCTGATCGATGAGGTGCGGGTGTGGAATGTCGCGCGCAGCGGCGCTGAAATCGCCGCCGGCATGGCGCAGACGCTCAACGGCAACGAGGCGGGCCTGGTCGCTTACTATCCGTTTGCCGAGGGCGCGGGCAGTGTTGTTGGCGACGCCACGGCGAATGCGCTTGATGGCACGGTGGCAGGCGAGGCCGAATGGCAGGGCGCGGCCGGGGTCGGCAGCTTCAGCAGCGCGCGCCAGGGACTGCTGGCGCAGTATGTCGCCGCCATCGCCGTCACCGACGCCGCCGTGCCGCAGGTGATCGCGGCACGGCCGCTGCCGGTATACGGGCATGTTTTTGAAGGCATCCCCGACCTGCTGGTGCAGCCGACGAACCTGACCGCCTACCGCGGTCAGAACGGCAGCAGCTTTACGGTGCAGGTGACGGGTGGCGGCGGCTCCGTCTGGGGCAGCGGCGTGTACACCGATGACAGCTCGCTGGCGGCCGCGGCCCGCCATGCCGGCCTGCTCGCCAATGGCGAGACGGGCCTGGTGACGGCGACAATCCTGCCCGGCCAAGACAGCTACACGGGCACGCCGCAAAACGGTGTCAACTCGGGAAACTATAGCAGCTTCCCGGGCAGTTACAGCCTGTCGGCCTACACCGGTCCGGCGCCCGTGCTGAACGCGGTCTTCGCCGGCCTGCGCGTCGATTTCTCCGAGCGCATGCTCGCCTCGACCCTGCAAAATTCGGCCAATGTCGAACTTCGGCATGCCGGCGCGGATGCGACCTTCGATACGGCCGATGACAGCACGCACACGCTGGCCACCAGCTACGACGGTCAGTCCACCCGCGTCTACTTCACCGTCGGCGACGAGCCCCTGCAGCCGGGCCTGCACCGCCTGCGCCTGACCACCGGTGTGCAGGATCGCGGCGGCAACCCTCTGGCGGCGGTCAGCGACACCGAGTTTAGCGTCAGCGCCAAGGCGCCGTTTGTCATCGAAAACCGCGCCAACAACAGTCGCCTGAGCGCCACGCCCCTGAGTGCGCCGGCCGGGGCTGAGTTCGACCGCTCCTTCACCTACACGCACGACCTCGCCATCGGCAGCAACCCGCGCCGGCTCAAGCTGCTCGACCTTGACGGCGACGGCATTCGCGACGCCATCGTCGCGGCCTATTACCCGCATGAGATCCGCGTGTACCCGGGCCTGGCCAACGGGTCCTTCAGCGCGAGCAGCACGAATTACGCGACCGGCACCAACCCCTGGGGGCTTGAGTTGATCGATTTCGACAACGACGGTCGGCTCGACGTGGTGGTTGGCTGCACGGGCGGCGATCAAATCCGCCTGCACCGCAACGTCGGCGATGGCACGCTGGCGGCGGCGGGTTCGGTCGCTGTCGGCGACGGTCCCGTGCATCTGGTCAAGGGCCACTTCAATGGCGACAGCCACCTTGATCTGGCGGTGGCCAATCACGGCACCGGCACGGGTGGCCGCAGCCTCAGCATCCTGCTGGCCGACGGCATGGGCGGTTTTACGGAAAGCAAGGTGACGGTGGAAGGCAATGTCTTCCGGCCGTACGGGTTGGCGGCGGGTGACGTCAACGGCGACGGCGACACGGATTTGGTGGCGGGGGATTATGACACCGATCAGGTGCGGGTGTTCACCGGCAATGGCGATGGCAGCTTCAATGCACCGGTCGGCTTTGCCATGGACGGCACGGATCCGACGTCCATCGGCCTGGCCGACTTCGATCACGACGGTCAGCTCGACCTGATGGTGGCCGCGGCCAGCAGTTCGCAGGTGGCCGTGCTCAAGGGCAACGGTGACGGCAGTTTCCAGGCCTTCGCCACCTGGCCGCTTGGTTCGAATGCCAGCCAGTATTTCGCCGAGGCACTGGATGTCGACGACGACGGCTGGGCGGATCTGGTGATCCCGCGCACCAACGGTCTTGTGGTGCTGTTCAACCAGCGTTTGACGACGGCGCCGGCCTTCACGGCGCCGCTGCGTTACGACATTGGCTACGCGCTGGGGGCCGCCCTGGCGGATGTCAATGACGATGGCCGCCCCGATATCGTCGTCAACGAATGGAACAGTTCGCGACTGCGCACCCTGCTTGGCAATGCAAGGCTGGCCCTGAGCCCGGATCCCGGCCTGGCGCGTCTCGGTCACGCCCACGGCCGCGGGCGCATCCTCGATGGCGACGAGGACTGGTTTGCCTTTTCGCTGGACGCTCCGAAGCGCGTCGTGCTGGCCTGTGACAGCCCCCTCAATCCGGCCGCTTCAGGCATCAATTACAACCTGTACAATGCCGATGGTTTGCACATCACCGGGTTCAATGGCGATTACAACGGCCGGGGTCAGACCGGGCAATTGAACTTGCTGGTGCCCGGCACCTACTACCTGCGCGTGGCGCACAACTATGTCTACACGGGCGAGTACCGCTTCCGTGTCTCCGCCTTTGACCCGCCGGTGACGATTGAAAGCGAGGGCAATGACACCATCGGCCAGGCCGACAGCATTGAGTTTGCCCTCGGCACCGGCACGTTGACGGGCGCTGCGGCGGGTTATGCCGACGGCAGTGACGGCAGCGGCGATTTCTGGGCGCTGGGCAACCTCGGTGAAGGCACGGTCATCACGCTCGACCTGCGCCTGCCGCAGAGCAGTCCGCTGACCGCCCAGGTGCAGTTGTTCAAGGCCGATGGCACCCAGGTGGCGGCCAGCGGGGAAGGGGAGCTGCAGCTCGTCCATAACATCACCGCCGGCAACGCCAGTGCCTACTTCTTCCGTGTGCTCGCGGATGCCGGCACGCGCGGGCTGCACTCGGAATACCTGGTCGATGCCACCCTGGCCGACCCCGAAGCGCCATTCGTCACCGCGGTGTCGCTGCCGGCCGAGGCCAGCACTGTCAGCTATGTGGCGCCGAATTTCACGGTGAGCTTCAGCGAGGACATGCTCGCCAGCACGGTCGTGCAGGCGGCCAACTACGAGCTGCGCTCCGCCGGTCCGGACGCGGTTTTCGACACGGGCGACGACATGGTTTACTCCCTCGTGCCGCAGGCCTACAGCGCCGGCCTGACGGCCTCGTTCCACCTGCCGGACGGTCCGCTGCAGCCGGGCAACTACCGCTTCCGCGCCGGCACGGGGTTAACTGACAAGTTTGCCAACCCGCTCGCTGCGGTGTACACCCGCCTGTTCAACGTCGCCGCCGTGCCGGGCTTCGTGCTGGAAAGCCGCGACAACAACAGCCTCGGCAAGGCCACGCCGATCAGTGTCGCCCCATCGGGCGACCACGACGGCTCCTTCAGCGCGTCCGGCACCGCCGCCACCGGCAATGGTCCGTGGGGACTGCAGTTGCTCGATCTGGACGGCGACGGCCATGAGGAGGCGATCGTTGCCCTGTACAACGCCGCCCAATTGGCGGTGCTGCCGGGCAATGGCGATGGTACCTTCGGTGCCGCGGTGACCTATGCCTGCGGCATCAATCCCTGGGATGTGGAGTTGATCGATGCCGATGGTGATGCCCGGCTCGACGTCGTGGTGTCCTGCCGCGGCAGCGATCAGGTGCGGGTGTACACCAATCCCGGCGATGGCACGCTGGTGGCCGGGGCCGTCATCGCCGTTGGCGACGGCCCCCTGCACCTGGTGAAGGGCAACTTCAACGGTGATGCCATCCCCGATCTGGCGGTGGTCAACCATCTGACCGGCACCGGCGGTCGCAGTCTCAGCCTTCTCTTTGGCGATGGGGCCGGCAGCTTCACCGAAAGCAAGATCACCGTCGACGGTCAGACCGTGCAGTTCTACGCGCTGACCGCCGGCGACTTCAATGGCGATGGCCTCGACGATTTGGCCGCGGGCGACTGGGTGCTGGATGACATGGGCATCTTCCTCAACACCGGTGGCGGCAATTTTGCCGCGCCGGTGTTTTATCCGGTCGATGACACCGAGCCGACCGCCGCCGGGGTCGCCGACTTCGATGGCGACGGCCATCTCGACCTGGTGGTCGGCACGGAGTACCACGACCGCGTCAGTCTGCTCAAGGGGGTGGGCGACGGCAGCTTCGAGCCCTTCACCACCGTCGATGTCGACGGCAACAACTACATGTACTCTGCCGTGCAGACACCCGACATCGACGGCGATGGCCGGGCGGACCTGCTGGTGTCGAAATACAACGGCGTGGTGGTTTGCTTCAACCGCAGCGACAACGGCAGCATGGCCTTTTCACCGCCGGTGCGCTACGATGAATCCGATGACACCGGCGGCGTCGCCTGGGCGGATCTCAATGGCGATGGATGCACGGACCTGGTCGCCGCTTCCTACAATTTGAACCGGCTGCAGGTCTGGACTGGCAATGCGGACAAACCCCTGGCCGATGATGGTGCCATCGCCGATCTGCGCCATGGCGCCTTCCGTGGCCACCTGACCACGGACTCGGATGTGGACTGGTTTTCCTTCAGTGCACGGGCCTTGGACCGCCTGTTGATCACTACGGAGACGGCCGATGGTTCCAGCAGTTCCGGCCGCAGCTACAACCTCTACAACAGTGCCGGAGCTCACCTCGGCGGCTTCAGCGCCGGTTCGAGCGGGCATGCCCAGTGGACGACGACCCTGGCCCAGCCGGGTTCCTATTATCTGCGGGTCACCTCAAATTGGGGCGGCACTGCAGAGTACCGGGTGCGCCTGACCCTGGCACCGCCGCCGACCTATGTGGAGGTGGAGAACAACAACTCGCTGAGCGAGTTCAACACGCCGCCACTGACGCTGGCCGCAGGCAGCCTCACTGGCACGGTTCTCGGGGTCAATCTGCCCGGCGACACCGCCGGCGACCACTTCAACCTCGGCAACCTGACGCCGG
>CANNUR010000047.1 GCA_947523045.1 uncultured Prosthecobacter sp. | reverse complement strand
GGCCAACCAGCTGCTCGCCGAAGGCGAGGCCGGCTTCACCCGCCTCGACAACGGCAAGGACCTGTCGAACTGGCAGGGCGCCGTGGAAAACTACGAGGTCATCGACGGCAACATCGTCTGCAAAAAGGGCAAGGGCGGCGACCTGCTGACCAAGGAGGAGTATGGCGACATGGTCCTGCGCTTCGAATTCAAGCTGCCGCCGGCCGGCAACAACGGCATCGCCCTGCGCACACCGCTCGGCGGTCACAGCGCCAAGGACGGCCTGGAAATCCAGGTCATCGACACCGACGGCTATGAGGCCAAAACCGGCAAACAACTCCAGCCCTACCAGGTGCACGGCTCGATCTACCATCTGGTCAGCGCCAAGCGCGGCTACCTGCGTCCCGTTGGCGAATGGAACACCGAGGAGATCGAGGTGCGTGGCAACCGCATCAAGGTCACCCTCAACGGCACCAAGATCCTCGACGCCAACCTCGACGAACTTGACTACAGCGGCGTCAAGACCAAGCCCGCCGGTGTCGAACGCAAGACCGGCTTCATCGGCTTCGCCGGCCACAGCGATCCCGTGGCCTTCCGCAACTTCCGGGTGAAGAGGCTCTGAGGTTTCAGCCGTTCCGTTCCATGCAGCGCGGCCCGCTTCGGCGGGCCGCGTTTTTTGATGGCCGATGGACAGGATGGACTTCCTGGACGGCATGGACACGTGAGGCAACGTCGCGGGATTCATCCCGCCCTCAGTACACCGCCTTGCGGTGAAACAGCCAGCTCTCCATCAGCAACACCGCAAGCACAGCCCAGATCAGCAGCTGCGGCAGGCCGGCCGCGGCCCAACCGCTCGCCACGGGCGGCAGCGTTTTAAAGGTTTCCGCCGCGCCACGCGCGGGCAGGTCGGTGACCGCGGCGGACACGAGGGCGCTGACTCCGGTCTGTCCATCAGTCGACTCCCAAGCCCCCAGCCGGCTGAGCCGGGTGACACCGCCTTCCAGAACCTCGGTCGTTTCCGTGAAACGGCTGCCATCCCACTCCAGCCAGCGCCGCAAGCCCTCCTCCTCCACCAGATCGCCCGGCCGCTGGGTCATCACCCCGACAAGCGCGGCCGAACCTTCGGCACACCAGTACAAGGCATTGCCCAAGAGCAACGGGAAGGCCGGCAGCAGGGCAAGCTGTTCCGAACGCGAGGGTGAAAAGGCAGCCACCACGAGGCGTTGCCCCTCGCGTTCGCCGGCCGCCAGCACCGGCTCGCCGCCGGCCATCCACAGCGGCTCCAGCGTGCCGCCGAGCTCGAGCACGGCCGTCTGGGTCAGCGCCACCCGACCGGCGGCAACCCGGAACAACACCGGATGATCCGGCGCCGCAGCGCGCACACTGGCATGCGGCAGACCGGCCCCGGCCAGCCGCCGCAGCGGCAGTGGCTTCGTCGCTGCGGGCGGATCGAGCAGGATGGCGGGGCGATCGGCCGGCCACTCCGGCGGCAGCCACTGGTCGAACACATACACATCCGGCTGGTCCGCCAGCGGCCAGGCCGTGGGTGCGACCTTGAGCAGTTCGATGCGCCCCGCCTCGACCAACGAGGCCAGCGCCAGTTCCACAAAGGGATCGGGCGTCGCGGCGACGCGCGCCACCACCAACGGCCGCGTCTTCGGCAGGATGGCGGCCACCCCATTGTCCCAGCCCAAGCAATCCCCTTCGGCACGCAATTGGATCTCCAGACGTTGACCGCGCACCCCCTCCAAAGGCAGCACCAAGGCAGCTTCCGCGCCCGGTGCCAGTTCCAGCTCGCGCAGCTGCGCCAGCCGGCCGGCGACCCTCACTTCCAGTGTCGCCGCCAGCGGCCGGGCATTGGCCTGGGCCGCCTGCACCTTGACGAAGGCCTCATGCCGGTCATGGGCCAGCGGCGCCGGCCGCAGTTGGAAGGCGGTGATGCCGACATTCAGCGGCGCCTCCAACGCCGCCGGCACAAACTCCAGCGCCAGATCGCCTGCCGACTCAAACGGGCGATCGCTGAAATGCCAGATGCGCGCGCCCTGCTCCAGTTCGGCCAGACGCCGCGCTGTGGTCAAGGCCGCCTCCGGGTTCGGTGGCACCGGCAGCGGTCGCAGGGCGTCGAGCAGGCGCAGGCATTCGCGGCGGTTGCGACTGCGCGACAGCGGTACCTGAGCGCCGCCGTCGGCGACGACGAGCGACAGTACCGCCTGATCCGGCAGGGCCCGCAGGCGGGTCCGGGCAAGGTCGCGCGCCACGTCGAGGCGGCTGCGCCCGGCAGCGTCGCGCGCCGCCATGGCGGCCGAGACATCGACCACCAGCACGACCGCGGGCGGGGTGTCGAGACCGGTGTCGGCCACCGGCCGCGCCAGGGCGAAAACGGCGAGCAGCAGGACGAGCAGGGTGAGCAGGAGCGACAGCCAGCGCTTGAGCCGGCGCAGCCAGGCCGACTCCTGATGCTCGCGGGCGAGCGAGCGGAAGAACAGCAGGGTGGAGACCGGCAGGCGGCGGGCCTTTTTCTTGAACAGGTAGAGCGCCAGCGGAATGAGCGCCAGCCAGGCCAGGTGCAGGAAATGGGGGGCGAGGAAGCGCATATTCAAACGCCGCCGGCCAGGGCGGAACCGCGGTTCAACAGGTCGAGGAACCGGTCCTCGAAGGGTTCATCAGCGCCGCACTGCATGAAGTCGATCCGCTGCGCCGCGCAGGCACGCGCCAGGTGATCGCAAAAGGCGTCGAAGGTCTCAGCATACCGCGCGACCTCGCGTCGGGTGATCCAAAAGCGCCGGCGCTCGCCGGTCTCCACCTCGTCAAGCTCGACCTCGCCCTCGATCTTCGGCTCGCGCTCCTCGGGATGCAGGATCTGCACGAAGTGGGTTTCGCCCGGCCAGGCGGCGGCACGCTTCACGGCCTGAGCCGCCGCGTCGAGGTCGCGCCCGAAGAAATCGGAAAGCACGAAGATCACCCCATAACGCTGGCGCGCCGGCCGGAAATCGGCAAAGGCGCGCTCAAGATCGGTGAGACCGCCGAATTCCAGTCGTGATGCCGTCTGCAGGATCTTTTCCATGTGGCCCTGGCCGCGCAACGGCGGCAGTTCCTGGCGTACGCTGGCGCCGAGCGAATAAAAACTGACGCGCTGCTGGCCGGCGAGGCCGAGGTAGGCGAGGGCGACCGCGAAGCGCAGGGCCTGTCGGCGCTTGTCGGCAAAAGGCCGCGCCATCGAGGCGCTGGTATCGACAATGACGTGCAAATTGAGCTCCTGCGTCTCCTCGTAAAGACGCACAAACAGCTTGTCGAGGCGGGCATAGAGGCGCCAGTCGATCGCGCGGTAGTCCTCGCGCGGCGTGTAATGGCGGTAATCCTTGAACTCGCGGGTGAAGCCGGTGGCCGGGGTCGATTGCGCCCCGCGCCGGGTCAGCGCCCGGCGCTTGCGCAGGCGCACGGCGAGCGAACGCAGCCGGTCGAGAAAGGCGGCGTCAAACAGGTCCTCGCGGGCGATGGCGGCCTCGCTCATGGCGCGACGGTCAGGCCGCCTCCCGGGCCGGGGTTTGCACCTGGTCGAGCAGCTTGGCGATAAGGTCGTCCACCTTCACCTGCTGGGCCTCGCCCTCGAAGTTGAGGATGATGCGGTGGCGCAGCGCCACCTGGGCGAGCGCGCGCACATCGTCGGTCGACACGGCCGAGGCGCCGTGCACGGCCGCCCAGACGCGGGCACCGCGGATGAGCGCCTGCAGGCCGCGCGGGCTGCTGCCGTAGGACACGTAGCGCTTCACCTCGGGCAGGGTGTCGGGCTGCTCCGGGTGGGTGGCCAGCACGAGGCGGGAGGCGTAGCGCGCGACTGGATCCGCCACCGGCACGGTGGAGAGTTCCTGCTGCAGGGCCATGAGTTCCGGCCCGTGCAGCACCGTCTCCAAGCGCGGCTCCTCAAAGCCCGTGGTGCGCCGCGAGATCTCAACGAGGGAATCGAGGTCCGGGAACGGCACCTTGATCTTGAACATGAAGCGGTCGAGCTGGGCTTCCGGCAGCGGGTAGGTGCCCTCCATCTCCATCGGGTTCTGGGTGGCCAGCACGAAGAAGGGCTCGGGCAGCGGGTGGCGCTCGCCACCGGTGGTGACATTGCGCTCCTGCATCACCTCGAGCAGGGCCGCCTGAGTCTTCGGCGTGGCGCGGTTGATCTCATCGACCAGCAGCAGGTTCTTGAACACCGGCCCCTTCTCGAAGTGCATCATGCGCCGGCCATGCTCGTTCTCATTGACGATGTGGGTGCCGAGGATGTCGGCCGGCATGAGGTCGGGCGTGCACTGGACACGCCCGGGTTCCAGGCCGATCACCTGCGAGAGCGTGCGTACGAGGAAGGTCTTGCCGAGGCCTGGCACGCCCTCGAGCAGGACATGGCCGCCGGCGAAGACGGCGACGAGGACATCGGTGAGCAACTCGTCATACCCCACGATGGATTTCTGCAGCTCATCCTTGAGCCGGTGGAAGAGGGTCTGGAAGGAGGTCATGGGCCATCAGGCCAGCAGGAAACGGCGGCCGCGTCCAGTCGAAACGTGCGGGCGGGCGCCTTCTATGCCACAAACCCGCGCGAGACCTCACTTGGCACCGGAAACCTGCAGGCCCGGACGGGCCGCGGCGAGCTGCTTGAGCCCGGCCGGCGTGGCCTTGGTCTGAAACAGGAACACCTGCTTCAGAGACGGCAGTTCGGCGAGTTGCTTGAGGCCGGCGTCGGTGATGCCGGTGCCGAACAGGTTGAGCGTCTGCAGCTTCGGCAGGTCCTTGAGCGCGGCCAGACCGGCATCGGTGACCGCGGTCTGGCGCAGGTCGAGGGCGATGAGGCGCGGGAACCCGGCCAGGCTTTTCAGCGCAGCGTCGCTGATGGTGGTGCGTCCGAGGTCGAGCCGAACCAGCTGCTCCTTGAGGCCGGCGAGCGCGGCGACGTTTTCATCCTTGCACCGGGAGACACCGGTGAGGAAATCCACCCGCAGCAGGGCGCCATCCACCTTGAGCGGGCTGACCTGGGCACCGACGGCCTTGGCGACCTCGATCGCCTCAGCGAGGGCCGGCTTGAGGTCCTTCTCCAGCTCGGCATACAGCAGATCGTGCTCGCGGACTTTGGGCGCGGCGGGTTTGGCCGGAGCGGCCGTCTCCGGCGGCGCTCCTTCCATGTTGCCCTTCCAGCCGCCAAAATCAGCGCCGGCGGCGATCCAGTCCTTGAGCAGCTTGATTTCATCGGCCGTCAATGGGTCGCCCTTCGGCGGCATGAACATGTCGTCGTCCTTGGGCAGGGTGACGACCTCGAACAGGTAGCTCTTGGCGACATCCCCCGGCACCAGGGCCGGACCGGTCTCACCGCCCTTGAGCATGGCCCAGGCGGCGTCGAGGCGCAGCCCCCCTTTGGGTTTCTTGACGCGGCCGTCCTCCTCATAGGGCGCCTTGTGGCAGTCGAGGCACTTCTTTTCCAGCACCGGCAGGATTTGCTTCCCGAAATCGACGGCCGGCAGCGCTCCCGTGCCAAAAAAGGCGGCAGCAAAAACAAGCACGGGCGGGCAATTCAATGAAGATGACATGGCTAGGCGGAGTAGTTTGGCAGGGCAGTTTGCGCCGCCGGTGAAAACAGGCGATGGAAACGCTTGCCTCAGGTCTTTGTTTCAGGGAAAACTGGTCGCTCATACACACCTCCATCATGCCGAACCGCATTCAAACCGGCGCCATTCTTCGGAACTCGACACTCGCGATCATCATGGGGGGAGGCGCCGGCACGCGGTTGTTCCCGCTCACCAAGGATCGTGCCAAACCGGCGGTGCCGCTCGCCGGCAAGTACCGGCTGGTCGACATCCCGATCAGCAACTGCATCAACTCCGGCGTTCGCCAGGTCTTCGTGCTGACCCAGTTCAACAGTGCCTCGCTCAACCGGCACATCTCACGCACCTACAAGTTTGATGCCTTCGGCCGCGGCTTTGTCGAGGTGCTCGCCGCCCAGCAGACGCCGGAGGGAGAGCGCTGGTACCAGGGAACCGCCGATGCCGTGCGCAAAAACCTGCGCTACTTTTTGGAAGGCGACCACCAGTATTACCTCATCCTCAGCGGCGATCAACTCTACCGCATGGACTTCCGGCAGGTGATGAGCCAGCACCTGTCCTCCGGAGCGGACCTGACCATCGCCACCCTGCCGGTCAGCGCCCAGGACGCCACCAGTCTCGGCATCATGAAGACGGATGCCAGCGGCCGCATCCATGAATTTGTCGAGAAACCCAAGGACCCCGCCATTCTGCAATCGCTGCAGATGCCAGAGACGACGGTGCGGGAACTCGGCCTGCCCACCACCGAGCCGCGTTACCAGGCTTCCATGGGCATCTATGTGTTCAACCGCAAGGCGCTCATCGAGAGCCTCGACAATGACCGCATGGACTTCGGCAAGAACATCATTCCCGACGCCCTCAAGAAGTACCACGTCAACGCCTACAACTTTCAGGGCTACTGGGAGGACATCGGCACCATCCGCTCCTTCTTCAACGCCAACCTCGACCTCTGCAAGCTGGTGCCGCAGTACGATTTCTTCGACTCCAGCGCGCCCATCTTCACCAACGCCCGCTTCCTGCCCGCCACCAAGATCAACGGCGCCACCATCCGCGAGGCCCTCATTTCCGACGGCTGCATCATCACCGACGCGCATGTCGAAACCACGGTGGTTGGCCTGCGCTCGATCATCGAACGCGGCACCACGATCCGTGAGACGATCCTGATGGGGGCCGACTTCTACGCCGGTGCTGCCGGCACCGATCCCAACCGCCCGGCACCCGGCATCGGCCGCAACTGCCGCATCGAACGCGCGATCATCGACAAGAACGTCCACATCGGCGACAACGTGGTCATCACGCCCGAGGGCAAGCCCGAGCACATGGACCACGAGAACTTCTACATCCGCGACGGCATCGTCATCATCCCAAAGGACGCGGTCATCCCCGCCAACACCTGGATCTGATTCAGCCGACGGCCAAGCCCAACTCGCGCAGTCGCTTGCGCAGGGTCGCCCGGTTCAACCCCAGTGCCGCCGCCAGATGCGTCGGCCGCCCCTCGTACCGGCGCAGCAACTCGGCCAGCAGGTGCCGTTCAACCCCGGCCAGCAAGCGGTCGTAATCGGTCGCCGGATCCGCCGCCAGCCGGTAGTCGAGCCAGCCCAGCAGGGCCCGTTGCAACGCCGCTTCCAACACCACCCCCGCCGGCACACGCGCGGCGGCCAGCTCCACAGGCAAATGGTGCGGCAGCACCACCGGCGCCGCACACACCGCCGCGGCATGGCGCATCGCCGCCGCCAGTTCCCTGACGTTGCCGGGCCAGTCATGCCCCTTGAGCACCGCCAGCGTCGCCGGATCCAGCGCCAGCTCGCGCCCCGGCGCCGCCCGCTTCAGCAAATGCGCCGCCAGTGCCGGAAGGTCCTCGGTGCGAGCCGCCAAGGCCGGCAGCCGCAGCTGCAGTACGCCAAGCTGGTAGTACAAATCCTCGCGAAACCGCCCCGCCGCAATCGCTTCGGGCAGGTCGGCGGACGTGGTCGCCAACACCCGCGGCCCGCCCTCGCGCAGGGCCTGTGCCAGATCCGCTTGCAAAGGCAGCGGCAGTCGCGCCACCTCCTCGACCAGCAAAGTACCGCCGTCCTGCAGCCGACGGCGCAGCTCATCGCGCGCTTCGGCCTCGGGCCATTCATCCCAGCGGAAAAACCGCGCTTCCCCCGCCTCCGGCCCGTGACGGGCGATGATCTCGGCCGCCAGCGTCTTGCCCGACCCGGCCGGCCCGGTGATCAACACCGGTTCACGGGTCGCACAGGCCTGGGCAAGCACGGCAAAGGCGCGCTGCATTTCCGGCGTGGCGCCGATCATCAAACCCGTTCCAGCTGGCGGCGCCGGGGTTGCCACAGGCACCGCCAGCAAGGCGCGCAAGCAGCCCTGCAAATCGGGCAGACTGACCGGCTTGAGAAAGTACTCTTGTGCGCCGAGGCGCCGCGCCTCAAGGGCGTGCTCCAGGGTGCCGTGCGCGGTCAGCACCACCACCGGCGGCGGAGCCGGCGTGGCACGCAGAGCCTCCAGCACCTTCAGGCCATTCAGATCGGGCAGGCCGATGTCGAGCAGCACAGCATCAAAGCTGCTGCGGCGCGCCTTCTCCAGACCGCCCTGCCCGGAGGCGGCCGCCACCGGCTCGGCACCCAGGCGACGCACCACCACCGCCAGCGCGGCGGCAAGCGCGTGATCGTCCTCGATGATGAGCACACGGGGCATGACCGATTATGAAGGGATGGCCGCCGTGCAGGGCAAGACCATTTCCACCTCTGCCCCGCCCTGCGGATGATTTTTGACCTTCAGACCACCGCCATGGGCGGAAAAGATCTCGCTGGCGACATTCAGGCCCACCCCCATGCCACCCTCTTTTTCGCTGTAAAACAACCCTGTCGCCTGCTCCAGGGCCGCGACGCTGAAGCCCGGGCCATGGTCGCGGACGGTCAGGCAGACACGGCCGTCGCGAACCTCGAGACCGATCTCCACGGTGCCACCACCTGGCATGGCCTGAATGGCGTTGAGCAGGACATTGCGCAGCGCCTGACGCAGGCGGGCGCGATCGACCCGTACCGGCACCGCCGGGCCGTTCTGCAGTCGGAGCTGCACGCCGGCATGCGCCGCCTGCGCCGACAGGGTGTCGAGTGTCTCGGCAAGCACAGCGCGCAGATCCTGCGGCGCAGTCTGTGGCGGCGCCGGCCGCGCCAGGAACAGCCACTGGTTGACCAGCCCTTCAATCACCTCGGTCTCCGCGCGCACATGCCCGAGCGAACGCGCCGAATCGGCATCGAGCGCAGCCGTGTCGACGAGTTGGGCGTGCAGTTGGATCGAGGCGAGCGGATTCTTGATCTCGTGGGCCAGGCCGGTGGCCACCCGGCCGAGCAGGGCGAGACGCTCCGACTGCTCGCGCCGGCGCCGCTCCTCGTGCAAGTCCGTGCGCGCCTCGGTCAGGGCGCGTGCCAGTTGCCCGACCTCATCCGCGCGCGCCACCTGCGGCGGCGGCGGCCCTTCCCGATTGAAAAAGCCCGGCAGCACCCGCGTCAGCGCCGCCACGGGTCGCACCACCTGGCGCGCGCCCAGCCAGGCGAGGGCGGCCGCCAATCCCCAGAAGGCCAACAGCGCGTGCCGCGTCGCCGGCCGGCGCAGGCTCAGGGTCAGCGACGGTTCATCGCGCAGGAACACCATGTCATGGGCGGAATCCAGGCCGAGCACGACCGCTTCGCGACCGCCTTCCAGGCGCACCGGCTCCTCGGCCTGCGCGGGCAGATCTGCTGGCAGCATGGGATTCACCGCACCGACCGCACGGGAGCGGAAATGAATCTCCAGCCCCAGCAAATCGCGCAGGTCGGTGGCGAGCTTGGGACTGCGCGGCAGGTTGAGGCGACGCACAAAGTCGGCATGCCGCCGTGCCAGCGCTGCGAACTCGCGCTGCGATTCCGTCCGCTGCTGGTGGGCCAGCCAGGCGAGCAGCAGCAAAGACCCGGCCGTCACGCAGGCCAGCAGGACCAGGCCATGCCGGGCCGCCAGACTGCGGTGCCAGGGCGGGGCGTTCATGGCCGCGGCGCCGCCAGGCGGTCGAGGATCTCGGCCGTGATGGCCTCCGGCTCGCGGTCGATGGCCACCGTCCACAAGTCCGGCGTCTCCTCCAGGATGGCGAGCTGGCTGTCGAGCAGCGACACCGGCATGTAATGCCCCTGACGCGCCGCCATGCGCCCGAAGATCAGCTCGCGCGAGCCCTTCAAATGCACGAAGATCAGGTCCTCAGGACCGTCGCCCGCGCGCAGGCGGTCGCGGTACACCGCCTTCAGCGCCGAGCAGGCCAGCACGTACACCGGCGTCTGGCCACGCATCGCCTCGATGCGCGCGCGCAGGCGCTCAAACCAGGGCCAGCGGTCGTCATCGGTTAGCGGCGTGCCAGCACGCATCTTCGCCTTGCTGGCGTCCGTGTGAAAGTCGTCGGCATCCTCAAACACCCCGCCCAAAGCCGCCGCCAGGCGCGCGCCAATGAGCGATTTGCCGCAGCCGCAGACGCCCATGACAATGAGGGTGCGCGGCGGAACAGGGGCGGAAGAAGACATCATGGTGGTTGCGCAGGGTGGCCGGGTACGGCAGAAAAGTCAAAGGCGCGGCGACCGGGTGATTTCCCTTTTCTCCGGCCGCTTTGCCCGTATTGCCTTCCCATGCCCGCCGACACCGCCACCCTGCTCATTCACTGCCCGGACCGCCCGGGCCTGGTCCATGACGTCACCGGCTTCATCTTCGCCCACCAGGGCAACATCATCGACCTGCAGCAGCACATCGATCCGGATCAGGGTGCCTTCTTCATGCGCCTGGAGTGGAGCCTGGAAAAATTCACCCTCGAAGCCGCCGAGATCGAGCCGCGCCTGCAACCCCTGGCGCGCCGCCACGACATGCGCCTGCAACTCCACTTCGCCAGCCGGCGCAAGCGGGTCGCCCTTTTCGTCAGCAAGGACAGCCACTGCCTCTACGACCTGCTCGCCCGCCACGAGGCCGGCGACCTGCCGGTCGACATCCCGCTCATTGTCTCCAACCACGAGCTGCTGCGCCCGGCCGCCGAACGCTTCGGCATTCCCTTCCATCACCTGCCCGTCACCCCGGAGACCAAGGCCGCCCAGGAAACCCGCCAGATCGAGCTGCTGCACGCCGCCGGCATCGACACCATCGTGCTCGCCCGCTACATGCAGATCCTCAGCCCGGCGATGATCGAAGCCTTCCCCAATCAGATCCTCAACATCCACCACAGCTTCCTGCCCGCCTTCGTCGGCGCCAAACCCTACCACCAGGCCTACGAGCGCGGCGTGAAAATCATCGGCGCCACCAGCCACTACGTCACCGCCGACCTCGACCAGGGCCCGATCATCCACCAGGACGTCATGCGCGTCAGCCACGAGGACAGCGTCCAGGACCTCGTGCGCCTCGGTCGCGACCTGGAAAAAACCGTCCTCGCCAAGGCCCTCTGGTGGCACGTCCGCGACCGCGTACTCGTCTTCCGCAACAAGACCGTCGTGTTCGAGTGACACCCCACCCGGGCTACTTCCCGGCGTTCGCGAGGCCCGGCCTTCCCTTCAAAACCGCGCTTGAGTTCCGCCCTGGCCGGAGGCATGAAACGAGGCATGCTGTACATCTCGACCCGCGGCCAAACACGCCCCCACACCTTCAGCGAAGCGGTGGAAGCCGGCCTCGCACCGGACGGGGGTCTGTTTCTGCCCGAAAAACTGCCCCATCTCGCCGCCGACCTGCCCGGCTGGGCCGGTCTGTCCTACGCCGAACTGGCCGCCGAGTTCTTCCAGCGCTTCGCCCCGGAAATCCCAGCCGAGGAATGGCGCCAGCTCACGGCTGAGGCCTACGCCCGTTTTGACGACCCGCAGATTGCGCCACTGCGCACCCTTGATGATCGCACCCGAGTGCTCGAGCTCTGGCACGGCCCGACCCTGGCCTTCAAGGACTTCGCCCTGCAGTTGCTCGGCCTGCTGTACAAGCGCCAGGTCCGGCTCACCGGCAAGAAGCTGGCCGTTCTGGGAGCCACCTCAGGCGACACCGGCAGCGCTGCCATCCATGGCTGCATGGGACAGGACGGCATCCGCATCTTCATCCTCTATCCCGATGGCCGCGTCGCCCCGCTGCAGGAGCGCCAGATGGCCTGCACGGGCGCCGACAACGTCTTCGCCATCCCCGTGCCCGGCACCTTCGACGACGCCCAGCGTGTCGTGAAGGAGTGCTTCGGCGACGCCAGCTTTGTCGCCCAGGTCAACCTGTCCGCCGTCAACTCGATCAACATCGCCCGCGTGCTGGCCCAGTGCGTGTACTACCTCTGGGCCTGGCTGCGCCTGCCCGAGGCCGAGCGCGCCACGGCCGAGTTCGTTGTGCCCACCGGCAACTTCGGCAACGTGCTCGCCGGCTGGCTGGCCGCCCGCATGGGCATGACCTGCGGCGGCTTCCGGGTCGCCACCAACCGCAACGACATCCTCTGGCGCTTCTTTGAGACCGGTGAGTACCGCCAGGGCGAGGTGCACCCGAGCCACGCGCCGAGCATGGACATCCAGGCCGCCTCGAACTTCGAGCGTTACCTCTACTACCTGCTCGACGGCGACCAGGAGCGCGTGCGCGGCCTCATGGGGCGGCTCAAGGACGGCCAGCACCTGACCCTGCCGCGCACCCCGGCCGGCCTGCGCGCCTCGCGCATGGAAGACGCCGCCATTGTCGACACGATCGCCCGCGTCTGGAACCAGTACGGCTACGTCGTCGACCCGCACACCGCCTGCGCCTTTACCGACCTCGCCCCCGATCGCGTCAGCGTCATTCTCAGCACCGCCAGCCCGGCCAAGTTCCCCGAGGTGGTCGCCCAGGCCACTGGCAGCGAACCGCGGCATCCAACCCTGGAGGCGCTCAAGTCCGCCCCCCTGCAGCGCCACCCGCTGGCCGCAACGGCCGAAGCGGTCAAGGCCTTCATTGCCAGCCGGCTCTGAGCAACGAAAAACCGCCGCACGGCAGGCCGTGCGGCGGTTGCTTCAATCGTTCAACGGTCAGGGGGCGACGAAGATCATGGAGGCAGTGGCGCCGTTGGCGAAGGTCACATAAGCCAGCACAAAACCCTCAGAGGTCACAGCCTTATAGCTGCCGCCCGCTCCACCAGAAGCATTCGGGTAGCTGATGCTGGAGATCTGCTGGTTGGCCGTGCCGCCCAAGCCGTCGGCCAAGGCCACGGACTGGCCCTTTTGCACGACACGATGAAACTGACCGTTGGCTCCTTGAACAAAAAGGGCGCGATCGTTGCCGGCAACGATGGAGCCGACACCGATGCGCATCCTGGCTGCAACCACGACGCGCCCGTTCGTGCCGATCACGGGATCCTCGAACGATTCAAAGACATCTGCAGTTGCCACACCGCTGCTGTTTGGGGCGAAGCCACCTTCACGCAGGAGCAGGGACGTGGTACCAGCACTGTTCATCCAAATCGCATCGTCATTGCTGGTCGTCACGCCGCCAGCACCCACCGTAAGCACACCGCGAAACACCAGTTTGGTCGAGGCATCAATGTCCGGCCGGGCAAGGCTGGCAAAGCTGGCGGCATCATCGACGCCCGCCGGCCCCACACCGCTGAGTTGGGTCGATCCCGTCCGGGCCAGCAAGACTGGGGTGGCACCCGCGTTGCTGATGTAGAGGGCGACATCATTGACAAAGGGGGTCACGCCACTGCCCTGCAAAGTCGTGAGAAAACCAATTCGATTGGCATCATTGAACACCAAGTTCGTTGGCTTGAGGAATTGAGCTCCGCCTGTACTGGGAGCCAACTGCGGGCTGCTGGTCGTGCCGCCGACCGCGACACGCAGAAGCGCCGTATCACTGTGAAACCAAACCCCCGACCAGTTCGCTTGGGTGATGCCAAGAGCCGCGTTGTATTTGCGGTTGGCAATGAAGGCCACGCGATTCGTGCTGTTGATCAATACAGGGCGATTGTAGAGGTCGTCAAAGACGCCCAAGCCAGCCCCCACCGAGGTGCCTTCGCGCGCGATCACTTTAGCGCCTATGCCGTGGCGAAGAATGGCACTGTCATTGCCGACGTTGATCCCCAAGCCGCTGTCACGCTCAAAGCTGCTGCCAGCCACGAGCCGCCCACCGTTATTGTAGGCAAACAAGCTTCGGACATTGCTGTAAACAGCACCTGAGGGAATGCCGGTCATATTGACCGGATCACCGTTCTTCATGACCTGAACCAGCGATCCGATCGGACCGGCAAAGAAAGCCGAACCACCGCCAGCCAGCATCGCAGGAAACGCAATCGATCCGTTGTCGTTGTAAATGGGGTTGACCAGGAGTGAGCCGTAATAATCACCCCCCGGAGTCAGATCACCCTGGCGGGCGACAAGGGACAACTGCGGGATACCCCCGACGGATTGCTCGGCCCAGATACCCTCGATGCTAACACCCGCGACCGCATCGCCAGTATTATCTTGAAGATAGCCGCGGAAGGCGACCAAGCCATTATTGTTGATGGTGCCGGCAGGGCGGATGGAGTCAAGCAAGGTGCCCGCCGCCGTGCCTGGTGCCTCCTCGTTGCGGGACGTAACCAGTAGACTCAATGGTTGAAGATCGGCAAAATACAAGCCGCTTGCACCTGGAAGATTGAGCCAGAGCAACGGAACATCGTCTTCACGAAGAGAGCGGGAACGACCGAAGGGGCCACCACCGTAGGCTGTGAAATCCTCAGCCTCGGGGAGAACAATCAGGTTGGGGACACGAACTCGGCGATTGGTGTCGTAAAGTTTGTCTCCCACGACTAGCAACTGACGGGTCGCCGACGCAGCCACCGCCTCGCGCTGCCAAATTCCTTTGCCCCCCCCTGCTGTCATTTCAATCGCCAGATTGCCGGCCATGTTCATCGTCACTTGGTGGATGGCCGTGATGGAGCCGTGAACTGACACGCCATCCTTCTCGAGGGCATTTTGACCGACCATCGCGACAAGTTCCAAACCGGAACCGGCATCAATCCACACGCCGCGTCCGATCAGCGTACCGCTGCCATCAGCCGTGTCGCGCGCGAATGCGACGATGGCAATCACCTCACCGTCAGCCAAGAAGAGTTCCTCAAAGCTGTCGAAGAACGCGCCAGCAACCCCGGGCACCGGATCCCCTTCCAGAGCAACAGCCGTGGTGGTCGTCAAGGCAGAGTCATAGAGCCAAACACCTGTGTTGGCGCTAGCCGGAGCCAGGGTATCGAGGGCAGCGCGAAAGAGCACATCATCATCGTCATTGATGTGCACCGCTGAGAAGGGGCCGAAGGTGCGCAGGCCACCCGTGCCCGGAGCGATATCACCCTCGCGATTGACTAAAACCGGCGCCGCGGGGTTCGTCACCGTAAGCAATACATCATTGTTCGTCCCAACAATGCCAGCACCTGCAATCGACGCATGGAAGGCTGCAGTACCAGCGTCATTTAGGGAATAGGAAGCCCCAATGAGACTGTAATTGCTGCCGCCAACGGCGTTCATTGCCTCGCCGGAACGCGCGATGTAGGCTGCCGGACCATTATCCGGACTTAGCCAAAGGGCACTGGTGCCTCCAGAACTCAGAACAGAGCGAAACAGCGTGTCGCCGCTGTTGTTGACGCTCGGATGCTCAACGACCACGAAAGTCGCGCCGCCTGCCCCAGGAGCGAGCCCCCCTTCTACAGCCAATAACTGCGGCCCCCCACCCGACGGAGAACTCCAAATGCTGTCAGTGTTGTTGCTAAGTCGGTTGACGAACCCAAGTCCATTTCCCGAATAAGGATTAATGCTATAATCGAAATTAAATGACCCGTAATTAACTGCAGTCCCGGGCGCTGGATCACCCTGCAAGCCAACCAGCCCCAGAGCATCGGGATCACCGGCCCAAAGTCCCTGCAAGCCTGAAACCACCCCCTGAAAGGCAACACCTCCATCGATGCCAACGGAAGCATGTGTTAGGCTTAGTTGGCTCCACGTCCCTGCAGTACCAGGGGCCGAGACACCTACCTCAGCCACAGGAACAACAACAACGGAATCTTGAGCCATTGCAGGGATCGATAAGCCTCCGACAGCAAGTAACGCGATGAGACGCCCCCCGAAATGGGGAAGGAGACCAGCAGGTGGAAACGGGAGTGGGAAT